>DGNJ01000032.1:0-21916 GCA_002388905.1 Cellvibrionales bacterium UBA4495 | reverse complement strand
GCAACTCGGCCATATCGGCGGGGTTGTCTGCCTCTTCGAACAGTCCGGGCGTGACCTGGTTGACCCGGGCATCGGTGCACTGGGCCGATAGCAGCACGGCGATCAACAGGGTGAACGCGTCCCTGTGATCCAGGGGGATGGGCGGGTCCGGGTACAATTCTTTCAGTCGGCGCGCGATATAGGCGGCCCGTTCTTTTTTGGTCATGCTCAGTGCTTGTGTTTGGCACCCGTCCGGGAAGGTACGAAAGCGGGATTTCCGCTGGCACCGACAGCGCATCCTTGCCGCGGTCTTTATACCGGGGGGCATCTAAAGGCGGACAGGCAGGTGGTTATTTGTGATCGCCATTATGGCATAAATCGCTTCGACCGACTTCCGCGTGCGGGGGCCCCTGGATATAAAAAAGCCCGGCACGTTGCCGGGCTTAAGTGGTAGCAAGGTATTTTCTTGCTGGTCTGATACTTTGTAGAAATTATTTTCGCTAAATGGTCAGTACCTTAGCGCTTGAACCTGGCGCGGGCGTTGGCATTCTTGACCGACGGGTTCATGCCGCGCTTCTCCACCGAGGGATTCAGCATATTGTGGGGAATTTCGAACATCCAGATGGCGTCCCCGTGTCCCTCGGGCACCTGGCTAAGGTCGGTGCTGTCCGGGTGCTGGATGGCGATGGCGAATTTGTTGCCGTCGACTGGATGGAAGATCATGCCGGTGGACTCGGAGCCGTCGACCCGGTTGCTAAGCATGTGGTCCAGGGATTCGGCCACGCCATCACCGTCGGTGTCCCGGGCAAACCAGACATCGCCGCCCACGTCGGAGCCGTTGGGGGCGTCTTCGATCACGTAGATGTTGCCGTAGTGGTCCTGGGCCAGGTTGTCGGGCGAGTTCATTTCGCCGGAGGTGGCCGGGAAGCCGGCGTTTTTCGGTGTGTTGGCGTCGCTGGCGAACTCCCGGACAATGGCTTCGTTGTTGTCGAGCATTTCCACGGAGTAGACGGTGCGCTCGGAAGTGGCGGCGAAGTAGAGCACTTCGTTGCCGTTATCCAGAGTGCCCACCTCGATGTCCTCTGGACGGCCGTAGGGAGTGCCGTTGACTTCATCGGCGGCGCGGCGGCCGGCCCGGTTGCCGGGCCCGCCCGCATTGTCGAAGGGATCGGTGGCGGTCAGGGGGTTGCCGTCGGCGTCGGTGATGGGCGTCCAGTTGGCCTGTCCCCAGCGGGCTTCACCGCTGTTGGCGGGATGGTTGTAGTTCTCGGTGGGATCGCCGGCAAAGTTGGTGGCTGTCAGTACATAGGTGGTGCCGCCCTTTGCGTAATCGCTGGGATCGTTGAACACCAGCTTGTAGATGGAGCCGGAGCGGTCTTCGTCGACAAAGTACAGGGCGCCGCCGTCATTGCTGAAGCGCAGGCCTTCGTGGCTGACGTTGGCGATGCTCTCCAGTTCGCGGATTTCGATGTCTGCGGGATCGGCCATGGGGTTGAGGACTTCCATGACGCGGCCTTCGCCGGACCATTCCTCCGCCAGGAACAGGGTGCCGTTGGTGGTCCAGGTGGAGGGGTCGAAAGCGCCCCAGTCGTTGCTCCAGTCACCATTGAGACCTTCCAGGTCGCCGCGGAACAGCACGTCGCTGCGGTCGTTGGCGATGTCGTAGCGGGTCACGCCGGCACCGACAAAGGTTTCGTGGGGAATAAACAGGTAATCGCCGGTATCGTCGAAAGCGATCATGTCCATCATGGAGGCGCCAGTGCCCAGGCCAGGTACGCGAACGACGGACTGGTGAGCCGCGTCTTCCACCTCGTGGAGGCTGGTGAGGTTACTCTGGATCAATCCGGCCGGGGCTTCCCAGGGCGCGGTCAGTTCCTCGTTGGAGTTGGGCATGGTAACCGCCGCGGAAGCCGTCAGGGGTACGAAGTACGTATCGGTGCCGGCGCTGGCGATCTGGGCTACGGCGAGGGAAACGCCGGCGGCCAGAAGCTTGAGCTTGTGAGATTTCATATTGTGTAGCTCCTATGGATGATTCGTGAGGATGCGTGACGACAAGCAGCGCGCTTAAGCGCACCGCTTGTCAGGAGCCAGTGTGGTTGCCTTATATGAAATCCATTGGACAGTTTTATAGAAGTTTGATGAAGAAAATATGGCAGTGATACCGATCGTTTCTCAGGTTGCCGTCATAATGATTTGAATCATTGCTCTTTTTCTTCAGGCCAGTCGAGACGGATATCCCAGTCGTAGGTCACTTCCTCGGGCAGGGTGGGGGTGGTTTGGTTATCGATCTCGGCATAGACGTTGTCCGGCGGCGTTACCGTGGCGTCCCGGCCGAAGATAAAATCCTGGTCCTCGACGATAACCTTGTAGGCCTTGTTGAGCTGGAGCGCCCGTTCGGGGGAGGGCGCTATCAGTTGGTAGACGTCCTCTGCCGCGGCGATTTTGGCCCGGTTGACGGTGCCGTCCGCATTGAAGAACTTTTCCTGGATTTCTGTGTTATTGCGAAATTCGCTGCTGCCCACGCGCTCGAAATAGGTGGCGATCTCGCCCTGGCTTTCACCCCGATTGGGGGCGTCGGGCATGCCGGTCAGGTCGATGTAGCCCCAGCCCCTTGCGCCATCGATCTTGCGGGCAAAGCTGAAGGTTTTGTCGATGGTGGCGCCGATGGACGTATGGCAGCCCATGCAGAACATATTTTCCTCGAAGGTGTTGGCCCTGAGCCGTCCCTCCCCGTCCTCGATAAACCCCTGTATGACCCAGCCCATCTCATTGTCCAGGCCCCGCTGGCCCCGGTTGATATAGCCGGGCAGCCGACCCATTTCCTTGTTCCAGTGTTCCTCCCGGTAGCCCTGTGCCAGGGCAAACTTGGGCAGTGCGTAATCCTTGCGCATATAGCGCACTTCCTTCATCCGTCGGGAAATGCCCACCCGCTCGCCATTGACTCCGAGATACCGCACCGTATGGAGAAATTCAGTGCCCTGGGGAAAAATACCGGCCTCGAAATAATAGTTGGCGGCGGCGCCCACGTAGGCGGTGACATTGTCGATTTTTTGAACGATAGTGAGTCGTTTGTCATTGTTGAGGTCGGCATCAATCACCTGTTCGTCGATGGGGGGCGTGGAAATCGAAGACAGGCCCTTGATGCTGGCCTCGACAATGCTGAGATTGGCCAGATAAATATCGCGACTGTAATTGCCGTCGACGTTTTCCCGGTAGACCGCCGGTAGCCGAATCATGACGTCATCGGTGGAACCGTTGGTGGGCCAGAAGGTGCTGGGCATGGGCTTGTAGTTAAATGCCACCCATTGGCTGCCGTCCCTGGCAAAACCCAGTTCGTCGAAAGCCTTTTCCTTATTTTCCAGGCCGGCCAGGTCCGGTATCCAGCCCTTGAAACCGGCTTGCCGGAGACGTTCCGGCAGGGCGGAGTAGTTGTCTTGACGCACCCAGTCCAGAATTTCCCGGTCACTGATGGCGTCAACCCGTTGACTCCGGTCTTCGAACAGGTTTTTCCAGTGATTGGTCATGCCCTGGTCGCTAAAGCTGTAGGCCACCTGCAAATCCCGGTCGTCCATGACATTTTCCCGGCCGTGGATACTGTCCTGGTGGCAGACGTAGCAGGGATTGTATTTACCTTCGGTGCGGGTATAGCACTGGGGCGGAATGACCGCTTCCCGGTTGTACATGGCGGTAACGGGGTGGACCGGAGGGTCCGGGGGAATCACGCCGGTACTGTTGCGCACCGACGCCAGTGTCGCCAGGTGGAGTTGGCGGTCCTGGTCCTTGCCGGCAATAGCGGCACTCGCGCTGAAAGCACTGAGGGCGAGCAGCCAAATAGCGAATGGATGATGAAGACTCATGGCGACGTGTTCCGCGAAAAAACAGGAACCGAAACCGTAATCATTCCAGATTGAGGTTTTGTGACAATCGCGGCGCAGTCGTACCGACCGGCGCTGTCAAAATTTTGTCATGTCCCTGTGGAAAGATGTCGGGATCAATGGGTTACCGGGTTTGGTCCTGGGTCGATGTCCGGCCAGCGGCACGGCCAGCCCGATGCAATACGCCGTCTCACCACCAAAAGTCCAACTTATGGAACTCCTGCCATTCGAGTTCGCTCGCAAGCAGTCGGTCATTCTGGACACATCTGCCGGCGCGCTTTACATCACCAACGGCACCTCTCCCGGCGCGGTGATGGAAGTCCAGCGCGTACTGCGGGAACTGCCGGCCGTAAGCGTCGTGGATCAGGATTCCTTCGAGCGAAAGATCCAGGCTGCTTACGCCGGGCGCAAGGACAGTTCCGCCACGGTGATGGAGGACATCAAGGACAGTGCCGACCTCCAGGCCGTGGCGAGCAGCCTGGAGGAAGCCGGCGACCTGCTCGACAAGGACGACGACGCCCCCATCATCCGGCTGCTCAATGCCATCCTGGCGGAAGCGCTGAACGAGAAAGCCTCCGACATTCACGTGGAGCCCTACCGGGACCAGGCGCGGGTGCGCTTTCGCCTGGACGGCGTGCTGCGCACGGTATTGACCCCGGCCGCCCATATCACGCCCCTGCTGGTATCGCGTATCAAGGTAATGGCCAGGCTGGATATTTCCGAAAAGCGCCTGCCCCAGGACGGACGCATGTCCGTGCGCTTGGGCGGGCGCAGCGTCGACTTGCGTGTCTCCACCATTCCCTCCACATACGGCGAACGGGTGGTGATGCGGTTGCTGGATAAGTCGGCCACCAAGCTGGCCATCGAAGACCTGGGCATGACTTCCCATCAGCGCCACACACTGAAATCCCTGATTGCCCGGCCCCACGGCATGATCCTGGTGACCGGCCCCACGGGCTCCGGCAAGACCACTACCTTGTATGCCGCCCTGCTGGAAATGGACAAGCGGGAGCGGAACATCATGACCGTCGAGGACCCGGTTGAGTACGACCTGGAGGGTATCAGCCAGACCCAGATCAATCTCCGGGCCGGCATGACCTTCGCGCGGGGCCTCAAGGCGATTCTGCGCCAGGATCCGGACGTGGTTCTGATCGGCGAAATCCGTGACAACGAGACCGCGGAAATCGCCGTTCAATCCAGCCTCACCGGTCACCTGGTGCTGTCCACCCTGCACACCAACACCGCCCTCGGGGCCATTACCCGAATGGAAGACCTGGGTGTCGAACACTTCCTGCTGGCCTCCACCCTGCGCGGCGTCATCGCCCAGCGTCTGCTGCGCAAGCTTTGCCTTCATTGCCGCGAACCGGTAATGCCGGACCCGGCAGTCTATCCGGAACTGGCCGGCGTCGAGAGCCGGGAAATATACCGGGCCTCCGGCTGTGAACACTGCAACTGGACGGGCTATGCGGGCCGGACGTCGGTCTTCGAAGTAGTGGAAGTGGACGATGACCTCCAGAGCCTGATCCACCGCCGCGCCGACGAGAGCGAGCTGGAGGCGGCGGTGCGCAGAACCACCCCGGGCATCCATCAGGAAGGGTGCCGGTTGGTTGCCGCAGGTGTCACCAGCATGGAAGAAGTGATGCGCGTGACCAGCTCTTGAACAGTTGAGCGATAGCCATGCCGACCTTCCAGTACCTGGCTTACGACGCCGATGGCAAGCGCCTGAAATCCAGCAGTGCCGCGGATTCCGAGCGCCAATTGCGGCGCGAACTGAAGTCACGCGGTATTTTCGTTTCTTCGGTCAAGCGGCTTTCCGCTGGCGAAGGCGGTCGGGAGCGGTCTTTATGGCGGCGCTCCGTATCCCTGGCCGACCTGTCCCAGCTGATTCGCCAACTGGCTATCCTGCTGAATGCGGGGATCGCCCTCGACGAAGCCTTCCAGTTGATTTCGGATCAGACCGAGAACAGCCGGCAGAAATCCGTTGTGGAGAGTTGGCGGGAAGGGGTACTGGCCGGTTACAGCTTTTCCGAGGCCATCAGGAAATCCCCCTATCCGGTCGACGACAAATTGATCGCCGCCATCGGTGTGGCCGAGGAAACCGGCCACCTGCACCAGGTTCTCGACCGCATGGCCGACGACCTGGAATTGGGCAACGACAACCGGCAGACCCTGGTCAAGGGCATGATCTACCCGGCGGTCATGATCGTGGTGGCCATCGTTGTGATCGGTGTCATGGTGGGTTACGTGGTGCCCCAGGTGGCCAAGGTCTTCGTCAATGCCCGCCAGGAATTGCCGTTGCTTACCCGGGCCACCATCGGTGCCAGCGATTTTCTCAGGGGCTACGGGTTGTATCTCGTTCTGGGTATTGCCGGGGCTTTTACCCTATTTCTCTTCCTGTTGCGGGATAGGGGGCGGCGCACCCGGTGGCACAGATCCCTGCTGAAAATGCCTGTCGTCGGCCAATGGATTCTAATCGCCAATCTGGCCGACTGGTGCCGGAGCATGGGGACACTGCTGGCCAGCGGCGTGTCGGCCATGCCCGCGCTGACCATCGCGTCGGCCGGTATGGGCAACCTTCACCTGAAGAACAAGATGGAAGCGGTTCGGGAAAAGGTCCGGCAGGGCAACAGCCTGTCCCAGGGGCTCAAGAGCGAGCGGTTCGTGCCCGGATTCCTGCTGCACATGGTGGGCAGCGGCGAGAGTTCCGGGGAACTGGACCGCATGCTGCTGAAAGTATCGGACTACTACACGGCGCGGCTGCGCAACACCGTCGAGACCCTTTTGAAACTACTGGAACCGGCACTGATCGTGTTCATGGGGCTTGTCGTGCTGCTGATCGTTGGCGCTGTTCTGGTACCGATTGTCAAGATGAATCAATTGATCTGAGGGGCTTGTTATGAATCAGGCAAACCATAGGGGTTTTACATTAATCGAGGTGATGGTGGTGCTGGTCATCATTGGCTTGTTGGCGGTAATTGTCGTGCCATCGGTGATGGACCGCCCGGACGAAGCGCGCCAGATCAAGGCGACCCAGGATATCCGGGCGCTGGAAAACGCCCTCAAGCTTTATCGACTGGACAACTATCGCTACCCCAGCCAGCAAGAAGGGCTCAATGCGTTGGTCGACAAACCCGATTCGGCGAAAAACTGGAAGGGCCCCTATGTCGAGCGATTGCCTGGCGACCCCTGGGATTCTCCCTACCGGTACCGCAATCCCGGCAGCAAGAGCAACAGTGTCGATGTCTATTCCCTCGGCGCCGATGGCCGCGAAGGTGGTGATGGCATCGATGCCGATATCGGCAATTGGTCCCTGGACGGCTGATGCGTCACCGAGGCTTTACGCTTATTGAGATTCTTGTCGGCCTGGTGATCATCGGTTTGAGTGCCGCCGTCATCAGTCTGGGCATGGAGCGGCTTGCCAGCGATGGCACCGGCAGGGCCTCGGCGCAACTTGCCGACTGGCTGCAGGAAATGAGCGATGCCGCGGTGCTCAATGGTGCGATTTATGGCGCCCGGCTGGACCGCGCCGACAATCGCCTGGACCCCGTGGTTTATTTCCATCATCGCTGGTGGGACCTGGACGACGAAACTGCCGACGATTTCGAGCTGGGAGACAATGTGACGGTGCTTCTCGAGGTGGTCGAGCGCCGGCCCGAGGAAGCTGGGGAGAACCTGCCCGATATGATCTTCTTTCCCTCCGGCCAGGTGATGCCCGCCCGGGTCCGGCTGCAAAGCCGGGACGGGACCTTCCATTCCACCATCGAAAGAAACGAGGACGGTGTTTTTGCCGTGGCATCGACATGATCCGGCCCGGGTCACAAGGTGTTGGCGGTTTTACCCTGGTGGAGAGCGCCGTGGCATTACTGATCGTCGCCATTGCCTATACGGCCGTCAGCACCGCTGTCGGCCAGTTCGTCGACCAGCGGAGTTTGCTTATGGAGCGCCACGGCGCGCATCGGGTTGCGTGGAACCGGATGATGGACCAGCACCTGCTGAACCTGGGTGTGAAGCTGGACGAGCCCCGGTTTGGCGAGAATACCGGTGTCGTCCGCATGTCGGGCCGGCAATGGCACTGGCAGATCCTCAGGGAACAGACCGCCACCCGGGGCATGGTCCGGGTCGATGTCCGGGTCGGCATCGGAGTCGTCGACGAAGACGGTTTCAGCCGAAACCTCACCGGTTTTCTGGTGCGGGAATTGTGAGCCATGACGACTGCCGCCGAGGAAAGATCGTCCCTGGCCGCCGGCTTTACCCTGGTGGAACTGCTGGTGGCGCTGCTGATCATGGCAATGGTCTCGGTCATGGCGTTTATGGCCTTCGACGGCATTCTGGCCATGGAGCAGCGCAGCAAGCACGACTTCCTGGCGGAGAACCGCCTTCAGGTGGCCAGTTCCATCGTCCTCAACGACCTGTTTCACCTCCGTTCCAGGCCGGTGCGCGATCAACTGGGCGGTCAGTTGCACGCCTATTTGTCACCGTCCAACGAGTACGCGGTGGAATTCAGCCGGGGCGGTTTGCCGGCTTTTCGCGCCATGCGCGGTGGCATCCAGCGGGTGGCTTACCGGGTCGAGGACGGTAACCTGGTGCGTGTTCTGTGGCAGGTGATGGACCGCGGACCCGCAACCGAGGTCGATAGCCAGATTCTTCTCACTGATGTTGAGAGCATCGACTTCGAGCAACTGTCGAGCGAGGGACGCTTTGTTCGCAACTGGCCGCCACTGAACCAGCTCATCGCCCTGGATCGCCTGCCCGCGATGGTGCGCTTCCGCATGACAATGAACGATGGCGACGAATACGAATTGAAGGTGCCCACGCCCGGCGAATCGGCCGAGGTCACAGCGAATTCGGGGCTGAGTGAATGATGATGTCGGGGCCGCATAGGCGAGGAGGTCGGGGTCAGCAGGGTATCGCCCTGATCACGATCCTGCTTCTGCTCGTCTTTATGCTGGCGATCATTGCCGGCCTTTTCTACCGCCACCAGTTGCATATCCAGAAGGTCAGCCGGATGCTGGTGGGCGAGCAGGCCATGTTGCTTTTCCTCGGCGCGGAGAGTTGGGCGCGCCGGGTATTGTCGGAAGACGGCCGGCAAACGCGCATCGATCATCTGGAGGAGAAGTGGGCCTATCCATTACCGCCCATGCCGATGGAAGGCGGGGTGCTGACCGGCTGCCTGCGTGACGAGCAGGGACTTTTCAGTTTGAACAGCCTGGGCTGGTATACGAGCAAGACCTGGGCCGAGGAACTGGCCGGCGACGGCCAGGGCCGGAACGTGACCAGCCGACGGCGTATCCTGCAGAACCTGATGGCGCAAGCCGGTCTCGAACACAGCGACGCCCTGGTGGCCAGCCTGGTGGACTGGGTTGACCCGGACGGCTGGCTGGTATCGCCGGAAAGCGCCGAGGACAACGAGTACCTGCTGATGCAGCCGCCTTATCGGGCGGCCAATTTTCCGCTGGGGGACATCGATGAACTGACTCTGGTCTCGGGTTTCTCCCCGGCGTTCGTCGAACGGTTGGAGCCGCTGGTCAATACTGTGCCCGGCGATCTGCCGCTCAACGTCAATACCGCCTCGGTGCCGGTACTCGCCGCCGTCTCGTCCCTGGTGTCGGTCGAGCAGGCCCGGCGGCTGGCGGGGCTCAGGCCTTTCCCGAGCCTTGACAAGTTTTACGAACAAATGGCCTCGGTGGTGTCGGAAACCCACGCCACCCTCCGCACGCTGGTACCTCCCCAGTTTCTCACGGTCAGCAGTGATTATTTCAGCGTCCATGCAAGGCTTGTCCTGGCGGGCAGCGACTTCGCCTATCGCAGTCTGATTTGGCGTCGCGGCGACACCACCCGGGTGTTGTCCAGAACGCTGACCCCCATCCCCCAGGTCGTAAACGACCCGAACCGGAAACTGCCACCGGTAATCCCCTGTGGCAACGGCAACAATCAGGAATCCCTATGAGCGAATTTGCCCACATCGACAGGATTGACCCGGGGTCAATGGGGCCGGATACCGGCATCTGGGTGCCGTCCGAGGCTGTGGCCTGCCACCGGGTGAAAGTGCCCAATGTGTCCAGAAGCAAGTGGCGGAGCATGGTTCCCTGGCTGCTGGAGGAATCGACCCTTGCCGACAGCGAGAGCCTGGCGTTTGTCTGCGGCGACCCGGACGGGGCCAACCAGGTGCCGGTGATCGTTGCGGATCGCGAGCAGTTGGCGGCCTGGCAGGCCCGGCTGACTTCTGCGGCTACCGGCGCGCACCTGGTTCCCGATTTTTTCAGGCTGCCCTGGGAGGAAGGGCATCTGGCGGTGCTGGCGCAAGGTGACCGCTGGCTGTTCCGAAGCGGGCGCTGGGAAGGGGGTGCCGGCCCTGCTGACAGGCTCTGGTCCGTACTGAGCAACAGTATCGCCGCAACGGGCGAAACCCTGATTGTGTATACCGACGAGCCCCGGGCGCTGCCCGGTAATCTTGCCGATAACGCCCGGATCCTGGCCCCGTCCCAACTGCCGGCCACGCCGCCGACCGGGTGGCTGGGATTTGCCGTCGGCGATTCCTCCCGCCTGAGCACCGGCCAGCGTTTGCCAACGTGGTCCAGGGTCGCCGCGGCCTGCCTGGTGCTTGCGGCGGCGCTTATGGCCACCAATTACGGGCTGAAAACCGGGCGAATCGATCGTCAGGCGTCGTATTTCGAGGATCAACTGGCGCAAGGTTACGAAAAATATTTCGGCCGACCTTACGCATTTTCATTCGACCGGTTCCGGGAAATCGTCGAACGCCAGACCGGTGTCGGGGAAGCGCCAAATGCCGGCGGTCCGGCAAGTCTGGCCGCACAACTTCTCCCCGTGCACCGTCTCTGTTCCGATTGCCGGGTGTTGTCGGTCACCGGTGACGATAACGAGATCCGCATGGTCGTGGCCGGAAATGTCCCGGACGCGGCCGGCATGGATACCCGCGGGCCAACATGGCAGGGCCGGGTGGAACCGGGCGACGGCCAATGGACCTACAGGATAACGAGGACGCCATGAAACTGCTGGAAAGACTGGAAGCCCGGGACCGACGGGTAATGTACCTGGCCCTGCCGGTGATCGCCGTGCTGTTGATTTATATCGTCGTCATCGAACCGCTATCCGCCAGCCGGCAGGCGGCTTCCCAACGGCTCGACACGGCACTGGCCAACATTGCCTGGCTGCAACAGCAAGCCAGTGAAAATCGGTTGGCGACGGCGCAATGCCGGCCCGATCTGGAAACCGACACCGCGGAAGCGCTGGCCGCCCGCCTGGGGGTCTCCCTGGAGGAGGTCGGTGATCGCTTGCGGGTGCGGACCGGCAACGGCAATGACGTCCTGGCCCTGGTCCGGAACCTCCCCTGCATCGGCCATCGGGTGGCGGGTTTCGAGCTTTCCGCCATTGACGGTGACGGCAACGTCGATGGCTGGATTGCCCTGGCGCCGATGTAACCTGACTGTCATAAAGAATTGCCACCATGGTCTTTTTGAGCGAATCGAAAGTCGTGAACCTTAGCGTCGCCATTATCCTCGCCGTTACCGCCTCCGTGCTTGTCATCGCCATTTTTCCCCTGGGCGGTGCTCAGTGGCAGATGGCCGGGGCGCGGTTTTTCGTCAACGAGGGGTCGACCCTGACCGGCGGTAGTGCCCTGGTCGGCATCGATGGCCTGGCGACGACGCCACTGGCGCGCTGGCGGTGGTGCCCGGGACGGGGGCCATCGGCATTCTGCCTGCAATTGGCGGGCGCCTGGCGGGGCGACGGTGTCGTGGCCCTGGGAGCGAGAGGTTTGACCGTAAAGCAACTGTCCATCGAAAGTGCCGGCCTGACAATGCCGCTGGCTGACCGGGTATTGGCGACGGAGATCGCCGCCGGGCAGGTACGCCAGTGGCCCATTGCCTACCGCGACGGTTGCCCGCGGGGACTGGATGTGCAATCGCAAATATCGCTGACATTGCACGACGTCCGTTGGGGGAACCAATTGTTGGGCGACGCTACCCTGCGTACCGTGCCGGTAGAAAGCGACGGCCTGATCGGTACCGCCATAACAGGTGAACGGATAAACGGCACCATGCGTCTGGACCGATCCGGCACCCTGACGACAACGGTCGGCATCGACGGGGACAGTCTGGCGTTCACTCAGTCCACGACCTGCGGTTCGGGAGCCTGACCTCATGATGCGAACAGTAGACATGGGGGGAGGACTTTCCGCTCTCCGTAACCTGCCCGGAAAATGGGCCCGCGGTACGGGATGGTCGCCATGGCTCGTGGTCGCGCCGCTGGTAGTGCTGTGCGCCTATCTGGTTATCGAACTGGTGGCAACCCTGGCCACCGAGCCCAACTTTCCTGCCGTGCGATTTCCGGAAAATCCGGAGTCCCCGCTAAGCGCAAGTGCGGTTTTTCCCCCGTCGCCCGGTGGTGCCATTGCCGACCTGGACGACACCAGCCTGGATGCGGAGCTGGTGGGCGTCGTCGACGGCGATTCCCGGAGCCTGGCCATCATTACTCTGGACGGCGGTGAGGCATCGGTCTACAGGGAAGGTGACGAGCTGTCCACGTCGGTGGTGATCGAGGCCATTGCCGGCAATCAGGTGGCGGTTCGGGAAGGCGGCCAGTTGCGCAGGATTCCCCTCAGGACCCATGGCGATGGCGCGCTCATCGATGTTGTGGCCGGCGCCCGGTCCGGCACTGCTTCCCCTTCCGGGGCATTCGACGCGGTTGCGAAGATCTCCGGTGGAACCATGGCCGGTATCGAAATCCGACAGGTGGAAGCGGCCGGCGAACTGCCCCTGCGCACCGGCGATGTGATTTCCCATATCGCCGGCTATCCCGTGGCGATGCTGGTCTCCGACGGCGAGACAGTCCGCGATCTGCTGGCGGAGGACATTGTTGAGGTGGTCCTTTCACGGGACGGGGAGAGTCGGACGATCCAGGTTGAGGGTGCCATGGTCCGGGACTGGGCAGACAGGGCCCTGGAAGCAAATTTTCGATAATGGAGAGTGTTGTGCAGTTTGAGTGGATGAAATCCGTCAAGGAATCCCTGTCCCGATGGGCCGCCGTGTGCGTGCTTGTCAGTGCCGCCATGTCGCCCTGGGCCGGCGCCAACGCGGAAAATCTGAAGGTGAATTTCCGCGATTCCGACATACGCGCGGTGATCGAAAGCGTGGCGGAAATTACCGGTCGGTCCTTTATTCTGGATCCCCGGGTGCAGGGCAAGATCACCATCATTTCGCCGGAGTCCCTGGATTCCGCCCGGCTCTACGACGTCATTGTCTCGGCACTGCAGGTGCATGGTTTCCAGGCGGTGGAGGATGGCCAGGTCACCCGTATCGTGCCTTTTACCCAGTCATTCCAGATGGCCGGTGGCGACGGGGCCGGGAAAATCGTCACGGCGGTGCTCAAGACCCACTACACCAAGCCCTCGGAAATCCTGCCCGGCATCAAATCCATGCTCAGCAAGGGCGCCCTGATCCAGGCATACGACCCGGCCAACCAGTTGATCGTTACCGACACCCAGGCCCAGGTCGAGCGGATCAGGACGGTGCTGGCTGATATGGACAATCCGGACGAGTCCGGTGTGGAAATCATTCACCTGAAGCATATTTCCGCCGGCGAAGCGCTCCATATCGCCGGTCAACTCAACAAGATCAAGAGCCAGAATCTGAGCATCGTCGAGGATATCCACAACAACCGGTTGATCGTCAGCGGCAGCCCGGTAGCCCGCCGTGACCTCAAGGCGGTGGTCCGTTCCCTCGACGTGCCGGTGGACAACGCCGGCGGGCTGGAAGTGGTGCCGCTCGATTACGCCCAGGCCGAGCCCATGAAGACATTGCTGGAGAGCCTGATGGAGTCCAGCATGTTCCGTCCACAGTTGGCCAGCGACGAAGAGGGCAAAACCGTCAGCTACAGGATAGAGGCGGATATGGCCAGTAACTCCCTGGTGATTTCCGCGGCATCCGGTGTCATCAGTGAGTTGATGAAAATCATCCGGCGCCTGGATGTGCCGCGCAAGCAGGTATTGATCGAGGCGATTGTCGCCGAAATTTCGGAAAACCAGGCCAAGCGGCTCAGCGTTCAACTGGCGGCGGCGGGTCGCGAGGGCGGCGCCATTATCAGCTTCAATGAATTGTTGCCGGCCCTGATCGGCCTTGGGCTTGGCGACGACGTGACCGGCGAAGACCTGGCGGACGTGCAGATACCCAACGGCCTGAGCGCGGGCGGTGCGGCCTGGGACGACGACGACAAGAAAGGCATTGGTCTGCTGGTCCAGGCGCTCAAGAACGACACCAACAGCAATATTCTCTCCACCCCTTCGATTGTCACTCTCGACAACCAGGAGGCGGCCATTTCCGTGGGCCAGGAAGTGCCGTTCGTGACCGGCAGCTTCTTTACCGAGAACAATGCGGTCAACAACCCCTTCCAGACCATCGAGCGGGAGGAGATCGGCGTGAAGCTGCGGGTCACGCCCCAGATCAACCAGGGCGATGTGGTGCGCATGTCCATCGAACAGGAGACCTCCAATCTGCTGCCCGGCGCCTCGGCGAGTTCGGGAGCGGCGGATATCATTACGTCCAAGCGCATTATCACCACCAACGTGATGGTGGGCGACACGGAATTTCTGGTCCTGGGCGGCCTGATCGACGACTCCTTCTCCAGCGAGGATACCAAGGTGCCGCTGCTCGGTGACATTCCCGTCCTCGGGCACCTGTTCCGATCCAAGTCCCGGAATGCCAGCAAGTCGGTATTGATGGTTTTTATCCGGCCCACCATCCTGGAAACGGTGGCCGATGTCCAGGGCGTTACCGGTCGTCAGTACGATTACCTGCGCCAGCGCCAGGTGGAATTTCGTGATCGCTATGACGACAAGGATTACATCAAGCCGCTGCCCGGGAAGATTCGCGAACTGAACCAGCCCGAAACATCACCGGAAATCCCCTCGGAAAGGTAGGTGAGCCTCCAACAGGAACCATGTATCTCCACTATTTTTCGCTGAGCCAGTATCCGTTCCTGATTTCTCCGAATCCGGACTTCCTCTATTTCAGCCGGAGTCACGAGGAAGCCCTGGCCCACCTGCGTTACGGTCTGGACCGGGAGGGCGGTTTCATGCTGCTGACCGGGGAGGTGGGCACGGGCAAGACGACGCTGTGCCGACTTCTGATGGACGATCTGCCGGACAGTGTCCGCCTGGGTTATCTCCTCAATACCAAGCTCGACAGTGCCGGCATTCTGGTATCCCTGTGCCGGGAACTGGATGTCGATTACCAGGGCGCCCCGGACGATATCCAGGGCCTGGTGGCGGCCCTTTACGAAAACCTGCTGCAGGCCCACGGGGACGGACAGCGTACCCTCGTGGTCATCGAGGAAGCGCAAAACCTGAGTTCCGATGTGCTTGAATCCCTCAGACTGCTCACCAATCTGGAAACCAACGAACGCAAACTGCTTCATATCCTCCTGGTGGGCCAGCCCGAATTGCTGGACACCCTTCATCTGCCGGCCCTGCGTCAGTTGAACCAGAGAGTTATAGCCCGTTGTCATCTGGACGTATTGCCCAGGGGGGAAGTCGCGGGGTACCTGCAACACAGGCTGAGGGTGGCGGGCCTGGACCGGGCACTGTTCACTGCTTCCGCCGCCGCACAATTGCACAGCATAAGCGGGGGCATTCCCCGGGTGATCAACCTGATTGCCGAGCGCAGCCTCATTGCCGCTTACGCCCTGGAACGGCCCGTGGTGAACCGGCTTCTCGTCCGACGCGCCGCCCGGGAAGTGTTGGGGCCAAAGCAGGCCATACCGGCCGGCATGGACAGGGTTCGATCGGGGTTTATCGGGGCGGTCGCGGCCACTTTGCTGGCGATGGTGGCCGGCCTGGTATTTTTGCCAAAGGCCGACTGGAATGTTCGCTCCGTGTCTGAAGCCATTGCCCTGGAGCCTGCTCCCGCCAAGACGAAGACCGGGGGAAATCAGTTGGCGCTAAAACCCGGGAGAGCGGATGCTCCATCGCCGGCGGCACCGAGCGGGCCGGATCAGCGTGAAACGGCCCAATCGACGACCAGTGTCTTCTCCCTGTTTCTCGATAAATACCACATCGGCGCCGCGGCGGGCACTATCGAGCAGCTTTGTGGGATTGCCCGTCGCACGGGTTTTGCCTGCGAGGAGTTCCAGGGGCTAAGCGCCGATTTTCTCGAAGCACTGGCACGACCGGCGCTGGTGCCGCTGGCGGACGGCACCGACGGCTTCGATTATTATGTGTTTTCGTCGGAAGACGGCGGTTATCGATTGACCAACAGCGCCGGGACACGGACTGTCGACCGCGCCGAATTCGAATCCCGGTGGCGCGGCGAAGGGACGTTGTTGTGGCAACCTCCGGCGGGGTACAGCGCGCCGCTCTATGTCGGCACCGGCAACCGCGCGGTAGTCGACTATCTATTGCAGAGTCTCAGGTCGCTGGGTTATGTGGAAGGCGCACTGGTTACCGGCGGAATCTACAACGGCCACCTGGCCGGGATCGTCAGGGAGTTCCAGGGTGATGCCGGCCTTGCCGTCGACGGCATTGTCGGCCCCAAGACACTGATGATGCTGGCAGGCAACGGCAGCAAGCTGTCGTCGCTGGCGGGAAGGTAGCACCGGTATGTCTTATTTGCTAAGGGCACTCGAGAAAGCGGAATCGCGCCGGCATGGGCGAGAGATGCCCGAGCGGTTGCGGGCCACTCGTGATTCGGCCGGGACGGTCGATCAACCGCCGCAGAAGGTAATAAAGCCAAGCCCCCTGGGGATTTTGCTGCTGCTGGCCCTGATTGTGTCGGCGTTTGGCGGTTATCGAATGCTCTTGCCGATCGACAGCCCGGCATTGCCGGCACCAGCGATACCGGCCCCCCCAAAAACCCGGGATCAAGCCGGCGAGATGGTGGAAACCGGTCAGCGGGAGACAGGAAAAAAGACGCCCAGCGCCGGCGCTTCGGGCGCCGTGGCAGTGCCCGGCCGCGGTCCGACAACCGGGGGCCAACGCACACCGGCGCCCGCGGTTGACGACCCCCTGGAGCTCGGGTCAATCAATGTCACCGGCTACATCTACAACGAGGACAATCCCCGGAGCAGTCGTCTGTTCGTTGACGGTATCGTCTATTCCGCAGCGGATCTGGAACACAAGGGCATTCAGGTGAAGGTTTTCGGAGAAGGCATTGTCGTGCTGGCGCAGGGCGATGGCGAGCGCGCCATCCGTATTCGATAACAGCGCCACACGCTCCCCCGCACTCGCCCGGCTGTCATTTTTTTGACACTAAAAATTCAAATAACGGTCACTGCATCGTCACACTCAACCCTTACCTTTGACTTGCCCCCTGGGAGGATCTGCCCGGTCCGGTCCCGTTGGCAGAACCTGGGCGCCGCCATGGCGCATGTTATGAATTTGTTTCTAAACCCACTCAAAACTTGGAGTTTTCCAGTTATGTCCATGAAAAGAAATTTGCTCACTCTGTCGGTGATGTCCGCCCTGTTGGCGGCCTGCAACGGCGGTGGCGGCGACGTGGAAATCGCGCCCAGCACCAACGTGCAGGATTCCAACAACACCACGACCACTTCCGGCGACAACACTGGCAGCAATCCCTGTGCTTCCTACACAGAAGACGGCCAGACCTTCCAGGGCTCCGTTGTCGACGATAACTGTGTTTACGGCTCCAGCTTTGTCGATGTGGGTAACGAGTTGATGACCGACGTTACCTTCGATGACCTGCCCAACGACGGTGCACACGTGTTTCAGGCCAGCCTATTCGTCGGCGCCAATGGCGACAGCGACGCCGAACTGGCCGATATGGGCATCACCCAGGGCGGCGATGGCCCCACCATTACCATCGAGGCGGGCGCCACCCTGGCCTTCCAGACCAACTCCGATTTCATGGTGATCAACCGCGGTTCGCAAATCCAGGCGGTGGGTACAGCCAGCAACCCCATTACCATCACTTCCGTGAGCGACATCGAAGGCAATGTCGGTCCCGAGGATGTCAGCCAGTGGGGCGGCATGGTGATCAACGGCTTTGGTGTTACCAACAAATGCTCCTACACTGGCAGCGTCGACGGCGGCGATCTGGCCCTGGACGGCGAGTGCCACGTGCCCTCGGAAGGGTCCGAAGGTGACGCGATCAACAACTACGGTGGTGACAACAACGCCGACAGCTCCGGTACTCTCCAGTATTTCATCGTCAAGCACACCGGCGCTCAGGTGGATAATGGCGACGAGTTGAACGGTATTACCTTTAGTGGTGTGGGGTCCGGTACCACGGTCGATCACCTGCAGGTCTACAGTACCTTCGACGACGGTATCGAGATGTTCGGCGGCGCAGTGAACATCAGCAACTTCCTGGCGCTCTACGTGCGCGACGATTCCATTGATATCGATGAAGGTTATCGCGGCACCGTGGACACGGCGCTGGTGATTCAGTCCGAAACCGATGGCAATCACTGTGTGGAATCCGATGGTATCGGCAGTCACGACGACCTGGATGAGGCAACCCGTCAGGACTTCATCGACCGGGGCCTCAACAGCCGCGCCACCCTGCGTAACCTGACCTGCATTATCAGCCCCAACGGTGCTGACACCGCTACCCATGATCCCGGTGCCGGCCTGCGCATCCGCGAGGCCCATTTCCCCACCATTGAGAACGCGGTGATCACCACCGCCTACCAGGGCGACGGCGTGGCCGCCGATCCGGAAGGTAACTACTGCGTTCGCATCGAGGACGCCGGCGAGCAGGCCGCCCTGGACGGCGAATGGTCCTTCACCAAATCCGTTATCGCCTGTCAGGACCTGACAGCGGGCGATCTGGAGGGTTCTTCCACGGAAGACTGGCTGCGCGGTATCGGATCTTCCAACGAGAACGCGGTTTACCAGACTGCCGAGGCGGGCGAGGATCCCACCATCGCTTCCAACCCCGCCCTGGAAATTCTGGACAACTACTTCGCTCTGCCTGTGGGTGACATGGTCGTGGATAGCGCAGCCGTCACTTTTACGCCCAACGATGGACGTAGCTACATCGGTGGCCTGATCGACAGCCAGGACTGGACCCAGGGCTGGACCTACGGCCTCGACCCGAACAACCGTGGCCAGGCGCTCTGGTTCGAATAAGGACAGCGCGGCAAATGGAACTGCCAGGGAAGGGCGCCTCTCGGCGCCCTTTCAATTCGCGTGGCAAGGGCATGCCGCTGCTGCCACTGAACTTGCGTTTCACTGATTGAAAAGGTTGATGCAGATGACTAGCGACAAAAAACTATTGACACTGGCGGTGGCTGCTGCCTCGCTGGGGATGGCCGGGCAGCTTTCGGCTCAGGAACAGAGTGAGTCCAATGAGCAATCCGGACAGTCCCAGATTGAAGAGGTAGTCGTTTTTTCCCGCCTGCGCACGGCCGCCGAGGATGTCCTCATGGAGCGGATCGAATCGGACGCCGCCACCGACCTGCTGACGTCGGAAATGATCGGTCGTATCGGCGATTCCACGGTAGCCAAGGCGTTGCGCCGGGTACCGGGTGTCACGCTGGTGGACGATAAATTCATCTACGTGCGCGGGCTCGGCGAGCGCTATTCCAGCACCCTGCTGAACAAGGCGGTGGTGCCCAGCCCGGACCTCACCCGCAGTGTCCTGCCCCTGGATATTTTCCCCACCAGCATTATCGATACCCTGTCGGTCCAGAAAACCTATACCGCCGATATGCCCGCCTCCTTCGGCGGTGGTAATGTCAATATACGCACCAAGGGTATCCCGGAAGAGTTTGTGTTCAATGCCGAAATCGGCACTAACTATAATGCCGACACCTCCGGCAGTGGCCTGACATACAATGGCGGAGATGATGACTGGATGGGCAAGGACGATGGCACTCGAGAATTTCCCGACGCCATTGCCGGTGCATTCCAGCAGTATCAGGGCGATATCAGCACGCTCAATATCCTCAATTTCCTCCGTCGCCAGGACGGCAGTGCCACCCTGGCCCAGGCCCAGGAAATCAATCAGGGCCTGGCGCAATCCCTCTACCGGGATATTTCCATCGACGACGAAGACGTTGGCGAGAATATCAGTGGCGAAGTGAATATCGGTAACCGTTTCTATTTCGATAACGGAATCGAGTTCGGTTTCCTCGCCGGCGCCGCCTACGACCAGGAATTCGAAACCCAGGAGATCACCACCCGAAGGTTCAACGACCCCCAGGAACTGGTAGCGGTGGAAACGGAATCGACCCGCTCCATCGACATTACCGGCAACCTCGCCCTGGGCCTGCGGTTAAATGGCGAACAGGAAATCAACACCACCAGCCTGTTTCTTCGCAACACTGACGATGAAGTCGCGATCGAGAATTTCCATAACACCAACCGCACGGTTTCCAGCGGCCTGGGCTTCCGGGATTACGATATCCGCTGGGAAGAGCGGGAGATGACCGTCAACCAGATCAAGGGCAGCCATGTATGGGGACCGGAAACCCGGGAAACCCTGGGCCTGGAATGGGTGGACGAGAAACTGCCGTTCCTGGACCAGTTGCAGTTCGACTGGTATTTCTCCGACTCGGAGGCGACCACTGATATTCCCAGCGAAACCACCGTGCGCGCCCAGACGATCACCGTCCCGGGAACCACCGATGTGGTGTCTTCCCGGCTCCAGCTTTCCGATTCGATGGCCAACTACCGGTTTACCGACCTGGAAGATGATGTGGAGAGCGAGGGCTGGCAGTTGAAGTGGCCCTACAGCGCGGGCAACTTCGAAATGGAATTGTCCGGTGGTTGGGATTACGTCCAAAAGACCCGCACCTACCGGCAAACGGACCTGCGGCTGGGCAGTACCGACCCGGACGCGCTGGCAATCCTCGGTCAGGACCTGGGCCAGGTTTTTAGCGACGACAACATCGCCAACGACGATTTCAGTTTTTCCCTCGACAACGCCCGGGCCAGTTCCCGGAGCTATATTGCCGCAACCACCAACGAGTCGGTGTTCCTGCAGGCGGACGTGACCTGGCGCGACCAGTGGCGCCTGATTGCTGGCGGCCGTTACGAGGAATATATCCAGGTCGGCCTGCCCTGGAATCCGCTTGTCTTCAACACCGACGGTACTGTAGGGCAAATACCCATGGACGTGGACGAGCTGCGGGACGCTGTCTTTACGGATGACGACATTTATCCGGCAGCCTCGTTGATTTACATGCGCGACGGTTTCCTGGCGGAAACCTACCAGTTGCGTTTCGCTTACAGCGAGACGGTGGTTCGGCCCGACCTCCGGGAAATTGCCGATACCAGCTATCTCGATCCCCTGACGGATGCGCTGGTATTCGGTAACCCCGACGTGGTGCCGTCCAATGTCACCAACTACGACATTCGTTCCGAGTGGTTTTTTGCCAACGGTGATAACCTCACTCTCAGCCTGTTCTACAAGGAGATCGAGGATCCGATCGAATTCTTCGAACGGGCCGCCACTGATACCAAGGTGGCTTCGGAGGTTATCAATGCCGAGAGTGCCGAGATGCTCGGTGTCGAGGTGGAATGGCTCAAGGACCTTGCCTTTATCGGCGATCGCTTCTCGCCTTTCTTCGTGGCCGGCAACATCACCTGGCTCGACCACGAATTGACAGTGGGCAACCGGGCGGATTCCCCCACCAACCTGAAGCGCGAGGTTGCCGGTGCTTCGGACCACGTGGTCAATCTGTTGCTTGGCTTCGATTCCAACAATGGCAAGCACGCTGCCACGCTGGCCTACAACGTGTTCGGCGAGCGGTTGTACACCGCAGGGCGACTGGGGGCGCCGGATTCGTTCGAGCAGCCCTTCCACTCGCTGGATTTCACCTATTCCTTTTACCCGACGGACCGGATTATCGTGAAAGCCAAACTCCAGAACCTCCTGGACGAGGAACGCACCATCGAGCGCGATGGCACGGAAATCTACACGGAAGAAGTAGGGCTACAGGCAAGTCTGGCATTGAAGTGGCAGTTCTAGCCTGACAGCAATCGGGGTAAAGCCGTCATTCCGGCGGCTTTACTTCTTTACTTTGGATTGTCATAAAACCGTTAAAAAAGATTCACAATTATCTTGGGTCTTAGGAAGTTAAGACAT
>DGNJ01000066.1:7579-29846 GCA_002388905.1 Cellvibrionales bacterium UBA4495 | reverse complement strand
GTGGAGCCCGGACTTTCCTCTCCCCGCCTCCGGTGGGAGTAACGGGCAGCGACTGTCCGGCCGACTCTGGACCGTAGATTACCATAAAAGCGACCCGGCCAGGGGCGTTCAGCGCGACTTGAGGGTCAAGGCCAACTGGTAGAGTTGGTTTTTGCTGCCGCCGGTTATTTTTGCCGCCAGGGCCGCCGCCTGCTTGACAGGCAGTTCGGCCATCAGCAGCTCCAGCACCCGACGCTGTTCGGTATCGTCGGCACCATCCGCGTCGGCGCCGCGCACCACCAGGACTATCTCGCCCCGTTGCTGGTTGGCGTCCGCCCTGACCATTTCCACCAGTTCGGCAAGTGTGGCCTGGATTACCGTTTCATGGGTCTTGGTGAGTTCCCGGGCCAGTACGGCTTCGCGCTCCCGGCCGAAGATAACGGCCATATCCTCCAGCGTTGCCAGTACCCGATGGGGGGCTTCGTAAAAAATCAGGGTCCGTGGTTCGCTCGTCAGGGCTTCCAGCAACTTGCGCCGCTGACCCGGCTTGGCGGGCGGGAAGCCCTCGAAGGTGAACCTGTCACTGGGCAGACCCGCCGCCGACAGGGCGACAATGGCCGCGCAGGGGCCGGGCACCGGCACAATTTCCACGCCCGCCTGCCGGGCGGCGCGCACCAGCCGGTAACCGGGATCGGAAATCAGGGGGGTGCCGGCGTCCGAAATGAGGGCGATATCCGCACCCCCGGCCAGCAGGTCGAGTATCCTGCTCGCCTGCTTTGCGTCGCTGTGGTCGTGATAGGGCAACAGTGGCGTGTCGATATTAAAGTGGGCCAGCAGACGGCCACTGTGGCGGGTATCCTCGGCCGCCACCCAATCCGCCTGTTGGAGAACCTCCAGGGCACGGGGTACCATGTCGCCCAGATTGCCAATGGGTGTCGCCACAATATAGAGGTTTCCGGACTTGTCGATGATCGCCTCCCGCCTGACTTTCCTGTCCCGCACGCTGCTGATGGCGGGTTTCACCCTGGCCCTGGCCAGTTGCGCCCCAACGCCGGTGGACGAGGGAGCATACACGAGGGAGGAAACGGGAATCCAGTCGGCCCGGGAGGCCCTGGCCCGGGCGGAAAATGCCCGCTCCCCCGAACGGGATCAACACCTGATCGAAGCGGCCGAAAAGTTCCGGGAAGCGGGCCGCCTGGACGACGCGAGACAGGCGCTGGAGCGGGTCAACATCCGGCTGCTGGCTATTCCCCTCCGCGCCCGCTATACCCTCACCTACAGCGAGCTGGCGCTGGATCAGGATCGTTTTTTCCTGGCGCGGGAACTACTGACGGACGAGACCCTGGCGGCCCGGCGCGGACAGATGACCGAGGACCAGCGCCGGCGCTGGCACCGGCTGCGCGGCGATCTTTTCTCGCTGCTCGGCGAGGAGGCCCGCAGCGTCAAGGAATATGTCGCCCTCACCGAGCTGCTCGACGACCGCCAGGCCCTGCTCGCCGTGCACGACCAGATATGGCGGACCCTGAGCCACATGCCACGCGCCAGTCTCGGTAAGGCGGCGGATACCACCACGGATGCCACCCTGGAAGGCTGGTACCGCCTGGCCCTGTTGAGCCGGCAGAGCCAGGGCAATATCGATCGCCAGGTCCAGCGAATCGCCGGCTGGCGCAGCGACAACCCGCGCCATCCGGCAGCCCGAATCCCGCCCACCAGCCTCCAGCGGGCGGCCGCCGCCAGCACCGCCGCCCCGGATTCCCTGGCCCTGCTACTGCCCCACCACGGCGACTACTCGGCGGCGGGCAATACCCTGCGGGACGGTTTCCTGTCCGCCTACTACCGGATCATGGACAACGGCGGCAAGCTGCCGGCAATTCATATCTACGACACCACCGCGACGGACACGCCCGTGGCGCTCTACAACCGGGCCGTGGCCGAGGGTGCCGACATGGTGGTGGGCCCGCTGCGCAAGGAAAACCTGGAAGCGCTGATGGCCGAACCCGCTCTGCCGGTGCCGGTCTTGGGCCTGAACTACCTGGAGGGCGCCTCCAACCCCCATGCCAATCTTTACCAGTTTGGCCTCTCCACCGCCGACGAGGTCCGCCAGGTGGTGCATCGTGCCTGGCTCGAAGGCCACCGCTCGGCCCTGGTCATCTACCCCGATCAACCGTGGGGACAGAGCGCCCGGGACAATTTTGCCGACGCCTGGCGGGACCGGGACGGCACTCTGGTCAGCGCGCCACCCTATGGCGAAAACCAGGCGGACTTTTCACCCCTGTTGCGACCCGTGCTGCTGCTCGACCAGAGCGAGGAAAGGGCCCGGCGCCTGGAGCGCACGCTTGGCAAAAACCTGGAATTTGTGCCTCGGCGACGGCAGGATATCGACATGATCTTCCTGCTTGCCCGGCCTCAACACGGTCGCCAGGTCAAACCCACCCTCGATTTTCTTTACGCCGGCGACCTGCCCGTCTACGCCACCTCCCATATCTACCGGGGGCAGGCAGATCCGGGACAGGACCGGGACCTGGAGGGCATTCTGTTCACCGCCATGCCCTGGACCGTACCGGCACTCGAGGACCGGGCGCTGGACGCCGGCGATGGGCTGGCACCCGCCTATCGCAACCTCTTTGCCATGGGTGCGGATGCCTACAAAATGCACCAGTGGCTGGCCCTGATGCAGGCACTGCCCGATGTCGAGCTCCAGGGCCACACCGGCAACCTGACCATGGGCCCGGCCAACCGTCTGCGCCGCATCCTGCCCTGGGCGGTCTTTCATAACGGTCGCGTCAAACCGGCGCCAGCGGTCACCGTCGACGAGCCGTGAAACTGCCACTAACGCCAGGGAAAGGCGCCGATGGCGAGCGGTTTGCCCGCCGCTATCTGCGGAACCAGGGACTGACCGTCCTCGACACCAACTACCGCACCCGCCAGGGCGAGATCGACATTGTCGCCGACCACGGCGGCACCCTGGTTTTCGTGGAGGTTCGACTGCGCAGCGATCGGCGTTTCGGCGCCGGCGCCGAAACCATCGACCAACGCAAACAGCAGCGCCTGATCCGGGCCGCCGAGCACTACCTCCTGGCCAGGAATGGGGCATCGCCACCGCCCTGCCGTTTCGATGTCCTGGCTCTTTCCCCCAGTCTCGAAAAGGGTCGAAAATATCGCGTAGAATGGCTTCAGGATGCCTTCCGTCTCGACTAGCGGCACCCACCAACCAACCGATGGACAGTAATGGAACAGCGCGTTATCGAATTCTTCAATGGCAGCATTGAAGCCACCATGTCGGCGGGCGAGGGGCTGGTGCTTCCGCTGGTGGAAAGCGCATCGGTCATTGTCGAGGCCCTGCTTGGCGAAGGCCGGCTGTTTACCTGCGGCAACGGGCTGTCATCGACCCTGGCATCAACTTTCAGCTACTGCCTGCTCAACCCCTACCGCATCGAACGGCCCGGCTTTCCGGCCATGTGCCTGTCCGTGGACGGTGTTACCGGCACCGGCATCACCCAGCAGGCGAACTTTTCCGAGCTCTACAGCCGCCAGTTGCGGGCCCTGGCCCGATCAGGGGATATACTCGCCCTGTTCAGCAACGGAAGCAATTCGGGCAACCTGGTCCAGGCGGTGCGCACCGCGCATGACCGCGATCTCACGGTCATTGCCTTTACCGGCGCCCGGGATGCGGATATCTCCGCACTCCTCACCGGCGAGGACGTGGAGTTGCGGGTGGAGAATGAGGATCCCTACCGTATCCAGGAAACCCAGCTTCTCAGTGTTTTCTGTCTCTGCGAGCTGATCGAACAGCAGCTATTTGGAGGTTAACCCCCGTGAACAGAGCCTTTATCCCCTTTCTTCTTATCGTCCTGCTGTCGACGGCGGCATGCACCACGGTGTTGCATAAGGTCAAGAAGGAACCGTTCCAGCCCGATCCCCAGGATACGTCCCTGGGCACCGATATCGACGATTTCCAGATCGAAACCGCCGTGGCGGTCAACATCAAAAAGGCACACCCGCAACTGGAAGCGGCCCATGTCAACGTCCACGCCTACAACGGCGTGGTGTTGCTCACCGGCGAGGTTCCCACGGCGGACCTGCGCACCATAGCCGGGGAGACCGCGCGCAAGTACCGGGGCGTGCGCCAGGTCCACAATGAACTCCAGATCCGTAACCCCACTTCCTACCTGTCGCGGGTCAACGACGGCTGGCTGACCACCAAGGTCAAGAGCAAACTGATCGCCAGCAAGGAGGTAAAGGCCGGCGATATCAAGGTTATCACCGAAAACAGCGTGGTCTATCTGATGGGCATCGTGCCCCAGTCGGAGGCGGCCAGGGCGGCGAGCATCGCCAGCACCACCAGCGGCGTGAGAAAGGTCGTCAAGGTTTTCGAATACCTGTAGGCGAGGCCGGCTCCGCCTTACTCGACAGCCGGCTCCGTCTCCAGTTCACGGATTTTGCGTGCCACCCGGCCCGGGGTATTGCTGCGCCGCGCAAGCAGCAGGTAGGCGGCGGGCAACACGAAAAGGGTGAGCAGGGTGGCCACGAGCACACCGAAGAATACCACCACGCCCAGCACGAAGCGGGCCTCCGCGCCGGCACCGAAGGCCAGCAACAGGGGCACCGCGCCGAATACCGTGGTCATGGAAGTCATCAGTATCGGGCGCAGGCGCTGGCGGGCGGCGTTGTACAAGGCCTCCTCGAAGGCCAGCCCGCGGTCGCGCATCTGGTTGGCGAACTCGATGATAAGAATCCCGTTCTTGGCGGCCAGGCCGATCAGCATCACCAGCCCGATCTGGCTGAAGATATTGAGGGTCTGCCCGGTGAGGTAGAGGCCTAAAAGTGCCCCCGCCGTGGCCAACGGCACGGTGAGCAGGATAAGCAGCGGGTGCAGGAAGCTCTCGAACTGGGCCGCCATCACCAGGTAGGCCACCAGGATAGCGATGGCAAAAACG
Source organism: Cellvibrionales bacterium UBA4495 (assembly GCA_002388905.1). Classification (GTDB taxonomy): domain Bacteria; phylum Pseudomonadota; class Gammaproteobacteria; order Pseudomonadales; family Porticoccaceae; genus DGNJ01. The sequence goes on along the minus strand of DGNJ01000066.1, from coordinate 24,930 downwards.
AAAAGCACCGAGCTGCCCGCACGGACGTATTCCAGGGAGGCACCCTTGTAGTCCAGGGAGGCGGAATCCGGCAGTTTGTCGTTGACCATCTCCTGCACCACCTCGAGGGCGGCATCCAGGGAGTAGCCAGGGGCGATATCGCCACTCAGCGTCAGGGCCCGGCGCCGGTTGTAGCGTGGCAACTCCGGCGATACCGCCTGTTCGGAGACGGTCACCAGGCTCGCCAGGGGCACCAGTTCGCCGGTGCGGTCGGAGCGCACGTAGATCTGCCGGAGGTCCTCCGGGGAACGAAAGTCCGCCTCCAGGCCCTCCAGGATCACGTCGTACTCCTCGCCCCGGTCGAGAAAGGTGGTCACGGCCCGGGAGCCCAGCATGGTTTCCAGGGTGCGGCCGACATTGGCAACGGATACACCCAGGTCCGCCGCCCGCGCCTGATCCACATCCACCGCCACCTGCTGGGCATTGACGGAAAAATCGATATTGATATTGCGGACAATGGGGTGGTCCTGGAAGTAATCGGCAATCTGGTCCCGCCAGCTGGCCAGCTCTTCATAGGTATCGGCACCGATCACCACTTCCAGCGGCTGCCCCAGGCCCCGGCTCGAACTGAGGCCTGAACCGATGATCAGGAAGATGCGGCCATCGGGAATCTTGCTCAGTTCCCGGTACATGCGGTCGCGGATGGCCATGGTGCTTTCGTCGCGCTCATCCCAGTACTCGAATGCGAGAAACCCGATGGCGGTGTTGGCCTTTTCCCCACCCGCGAACGAGGGCGCGCGCAGGTGAATACGGGTCAGGCCGAATTCTTCCTTTTTTTCGAGCAGTGTTTCCTCGATTTCCAGCAACGTCTTGCGGGTCTGCTCGAAGCTGGCTCCCTCCGGCCCGCGATAGATCATCAGCATTCGAGCAGTGTCCTCTTCGGGGGCGAACTCGCCGGGCAACCGATCGAACAATATGGCGATAACGAGCACCGCAACCCCGAGTATCGACAGCACGGTCACCGCCGAGCGCCCCTCGGCGCGCAGAACCCTGTGGTATGCCCCTTCGGCCCAGGCCATGGGCCGGCTCATGAGCGATTGCCGGCCCCGGGATTTTTTCAGGATCAGGGAACAGAGCACCGGGGTCAGGGTCAGGGCAACGAAGCTGGAGAAGAATACGGCGGCGGCCATGGTCAGCGCGAACTCGGTGAAAAGCCGGCCGATATTGCCCTTGAGAAAAACCAGGGGAACGAACACCGCGATGAGCACCAGGGTAGTGGCGACGATGGCAAAGCCCACCTCCCGGGCGCCCCGGTAAGCGGCCAGCATGGGCGGCTCGCCGTTCTCGATGCGCCGATAGACGTTCTCCAGCATGACGATGCTGTCGTCCACCACCAGGCCGATTGCCAGGACCAGGGCCAAGAGGGTAAGGATATTGATGCTGAAGCCCGCGGCGTAGACGAAAATAAACGCGGCAATAAGCGAGATGGGAACAGTAACCGCCGGCACAAGGGTGGCTCGCAGCTTGCCCAGGAACAGGAAAATAACCAGCACCACCAGCACCATGGCGATGCCCAGGGTCTTGTAAACTTCGGTGATCGCGCTGGCCACGAACACGGAATAATCGAAACTGTTGACCAGGGCCACACCCTCGGGAAGGATGGCGTTGATGCGATCCACCTCTTCCTGGGCGCGCTCGGCCACCGCCACGGTATTGGCCTGGGACTGCTTGACGATGCCCAGGCCAATCATGTTCACACCATTGCGCCGGAAGAAGCTCTCCTCGTCCGCGGCGGCCAGGGAAACCTCCGCCACCTCGCCCAGGCGCACCAGGTGGCCGTCCTCGCCGCGGCGCAGTACCAGCCGGGCAAAGTCCTCGGGTGTCCGGTAGACACGGTCGATGCGCGCACTGAGATCCCGCCACCGCGATTCCACCTTGCCGGCGGGCAGCTCGACATTCTCGGCCCGGAGCACGTCCTCCACATCATTGACGGTGAGGTTGCGGGCGGCCAGCTTGCGCCGATCCAGGAAGATACGCATGGCGTAATCCCGGTCACCGCCAACGATAATGCGGGCCACGCCGTCCACCACGGAGAGCCGGTCCTCGATCACCCGCCGGGCATAATCGGAGAGCTCCAGGTGGCTGAGGGTATCGCTGGTGAGGCTGAACCACACGATGGGCTGGGCATTGGAATCCGCCTTGGCCACCCGGGGGGCGTCCACCTCCTCTGGCAGGCGGGAAAGGATCCGTCCCACCGCCTGCTGGACATCGTTGACGGCGGCCTCCACATCCCGGTCCACCTCGAATTCGATGGTGATCCGCGACGAGCCGTCCCGGCTCACGGAATCGATATACTTGATGGCCTCGATGCCGTTGAGCTGGTCCTCCAGGACGCGGGTCACCTGGGTATCGACAATCTCCGCCGAGGCGCCGGGGTAATCCGTGGACACGCTGACCACCGGGGGATCCACATCCGGATACTGGCGCAAGGGCAACTGGGAAAAAGCCACCAGACCGAAGACCACCAGCAGGGCGCTGGCCACCATGGCCACGGTGGGTCGCTTGACGGAAAAGTCGGAAAGCAGCACCGTCAGGCTCCGGTTTCCGGGGCCGGGGCCAACTGGACGACAGTACCGTCCCGGACTTTCTGGGTGCCTTCGACCACAACCCGGTCACCCGGTTCGAGGCCGGCGCGGATCTCCACCTGGCCCGGTAGCCGTCGGCCCGTGCTCACTTTCTGACGGGCGACGGTATTGTCGCCATTGACCCGGTAGACGTAGCGCTCCGCGCCCTCCAGTACCAGGGCCTTTTCCGAGACCAGCAACGCCGGCCTGGCCCGGCCCACCAGTTCGATACTGAGCAGCATGCCCGGCTTGAGCAGCAGTTCGGGATTTTCCATGCGCGCATGGATGGCGACGGCCCGGGTCACCGGATCGACCCGGGAGCCGACGCTGGCCACCTTGCCCTCGAATACCCGGTCCGGATAGGCCACCGAGGTGGCGCGGATGGTCTGCCCCGGTTCCAGGTCGCTGAGCCAGCGCTCCGGTACCGTGAAATCCACCCTGAGAGTATCGATGGCGTCCAGGGTGGTGATGACCGTGCCCGGTGACACCAGAGAACCGGGGCTTACCTGGCGGGTACCGAGTACCCCGTCGAACGGGGCGCGGATTGTGTATTCCGCCAGCTCCGCCCGGGCCGCGGCGACACGGGCCTCGCTGGCGGCGGCCTTGGCCCGCTGCTCGTCGAGGACGGTTCTGGAAACGGCATTGCGCTTGTCCAGAGCCTGGTAGTGCGCCAGCAGGCGCTGATCCTCGCGCATCACCACTTCCGCCTCGCGCAGGTTTGCCAGGGGAATGGCATCGTCCAGCTCGACAAGCACGGCGCCCCGCTCGACCCGGTCGTTGTCGTCGAAGCCGACCTTTTCCACCTTGGCGGTGACATTGGCGGTAATCGCAACCGCTTCCCGGGCTCGCACGGTACCCAGCGCCTCGATGCTGTCGGTGACCGTCTCCAGGCGGGCCTCGCCGGTCAGCACCACGGGCGGGGGGCCCTCGTAGCCGGCCGGACCGCTACCGGCCGGGCCGCCGTTGATGGCACTAAAGTAGTAATAGACGCCCGCCAGGACTGCGAGCAGTACGGGTATGGCCGCTTTTTTCAAGAGTAGGAGCTCCCTGCTCTGTATGGGCAATGAATTGTAACCGCACCGCCGGTGGACCGCGCCGAAGCTTACGGATTTTTACGAGGCTTTGCCCGGCTCGCGGATACCCAACCGGTTGAAGAATTCGTGAACGCCTTCGGGGCCGCCCTCTTCCCAGGCCCTGAGGGCGGCGGTACCGATTATGGCCATATCCGCCTTGCCGCGCAGATAGTCGATATCCTCCCGGCTGCTGATACCGAAACCCACGGCAATGGGGAGATCGGTATACCGGCGGCAACGGGCGACAAAATCCTTGAGCTCATCGGACATTGACGTCTTGGTGCCGGTAACACCCCGACGGGCCACGGCGTAGACAAAGCCCCGGGCCGCACCGGCCAGTTTTTCAAGGCGTCTATCGGAACTGGTGGGCGTCATCAACACCACCGGCGCCAGGTCCCGCTCTTCGGAAAGGGTGTGCAGTTCGGTGGCCTCTTCCACGGGCAGGTCGGGGAGGATATAGCCGCAGCCACCGGCCGCCCGGAGACGGTCCAGGAAGGTTTCCGCACCCATTTTGTAGACAGTGTTGTAATAGCCCATCATCAACACCTTGAAGGGGAAATGCGCGGTCACCTTCGCCATAAAGTCGAAACAGTCGGCGGGGGTCACCCCGGCCCGGATGGCCAGTTCGTTGGCCTTGACGAACAGGGGCCCGTCGGCGCTGGGCTCTGAAAACGGGAACTGCAGCTCCACCACATCGACACCCTGCCCGGCCATGATTTCCAGGGCCTTCCAGTTGGCGTCGAAGGAGGGGTACCCGCACACCACGTGGGCCATGACCAGGAGTTCCTTTTCCCTCAGGCGCTCCCGCAGATAGGTTTCAAGCTCCATATTCCGCCGCCTTCTTGCCGATAAAGTCCTGCCAGCTCTTGTCTTCCAGGGCATCCGCGATGGTAAAGATATCCTTGTCCCCCCGGCCGGACTGGTTGATCAGGATAATCTCGTCGCGGCCCATTTTCGGGGCCTCCTCGATGGCCATGGCAAAAGCGTGGGCACTCTCCAGGGCGGGAATTAATCCCTCCTTGCGCATCACCAGCTTGAGGGCCTCGCGAACGCGGTCGTCGGTGGCCGCGGTAAAACGCACACGGTCCTGCTCCCACAGATGGACGAGAATAGGATTGACGCCGATATAGTCCAGGCCGGCGGCGATGGAATGGGTTTCCAGCATGTTGCCGTTGTCGTCCTGGAGGAAATAGGTCTTGAAACCCTGGGCGACGCCGGGGGTGGCATCGGGGTAGGCCAGCCGGGCGGCATGCTTGCCCGGCCCGGGGCCATAGCCCCCCGCCTCGCAACCGACAAGCTCCACGTCGGCGTCGTCCAGAAAGCCCTGGAAGATACCGATGGCGTTGGAGCCGCCCCCGACACAGGCGTAGACCCGGTCCGGCAGCCGGCCGGCCGCCTTGACGATTTGCTCCCGGGCCTCCAGGCCGATGATGGACTGGAAGTAGCTGACCATTTCCGGGAAGGGATGCGGACCGCAGGCGGTGCCCAGCACATAANNGTTGGTGACCCAGTCCCGCAGCGCCTCGTTGATGGCATCCTTGAGGGTCTTCTGGCCATCCTCCACGGCCACCACTTCCGCACCCATTCGCTCCATCCAGAACACGTTGGGCCGTTGGCGGGCCACGTCCACGGCCCCCATGTAGATCCGGCAGTCGAAGCCGAAGCGGGCGGCCATGGTGGCGGTGGCGTAACCGTGCTGGCCGGCACCCGTCTCGGCAATAACCCGGGTCTTGCCCAGGCGCCGGCACACCAGGCCCTGGCCCAGGACGTTATTGATCTTGTGGGAACCGGTGTGGCTCAGGTCTTCCCGCTTCACGTAGATGCGGGCGCCGCCCAGATGCTCGGACAGGTTGTCCAGGTAGCTCACCGGTGTCGGCCGGCCCGAGTATGACTGCATCATCGCCTCGTACTCGCGCCAGAAGGCGGGGTCCCGCTTGCACTCGGCAAAGCAGTCCTGCAGTTCCTCGATGGTGGCGGCGAGAATTTCCGGGAGAAAGGTGCCGCCGTACTGGCCGTAGTATCCTTCGCGGCCGTCGGCAAAGTCGAAAATGGACATAGGGATAGAGCGGTACGAATTGAAGCCGCTATCTTAGTATCCCGGGCGACAAATATCCATAGACGCCCCCGGGCGCATGCACCTACATCAGAGCCCGGGCCAGCAGCAGAATGCCCAGCGCGAGGCCGCCCAGATAGGTGAGCAACGCTCCCGCCAGGCGCAGGGGATGAGGCTTGTTGAGGTCCGGTGAGAGGTACATGCCGGCACAGTGCAAAAGCCGCGCCAGGGTGACGATAACCGCGATCCAGGCCACCCAGGCGGCAGTACCGATAATGCTCAGGTAGAGGAAGATGGCCACCAGCACCGGCACGTACTCGGCGGCGTTGGCCTGGGCTCGCACCGCTTTGGTGAGGGGGTGGGTGAAGTCATCGCTGCCGATCAGCACATTGTGCCTGACGCGCAGCCTGGAAACGTTGAGGCTGATGGCGAAAAAGAAAATGACCAGGACGCCGGCACAGATCAGGTACAGGTTCATGATTAGGGCTCCATTTATCTATCCTGCCTAACAGCGTAGCAGGGAATGGAGCGTGAGCCCTTTTGCGTCAAGCCTGAAGATGGCGCGGGATGCGAATTAAAGCGGCTCTCCCGCCGCCACCCGGCGTTCGTACTCTTCCTGGGGAATGAAGTCCAGGGCCAGTGAATTCAGGCAGTAACGCAAGCCGGTGGGCTCGGGGCCGTCCCGGAAGACGTGGCCCAGGTGTTCGCCGCAGGCGGAGACCACTTCGGTACGTTTGCCCAGCCACCCCCAGTCGTCCCTGAGTTCGATGTTTGCCGGCTTGAATACCTCCCAGAAACTGGGCCAGCCGGTGCCCGATTTGTACTTGTGCCTGGAGTGGAAGACCGGCAAACGGCAGCCGGCGGTGACGTAGACCCCCTCCCGCTTGTTGTCGAGCAACTCGCCGGTGTACGGCTTTTCGGTGCCGGCACGCCAGAGGATGTCGTACTGTTCCGGGCTCAACAGCTGCCGCCAGACCGTCCCGGGAATGGCATCGAGGTTTTCGCCCCGCTCGATCATGGCTCTGGCCTCGTTGGGGGTCATGTCCGGCGACGTCGGCTCGCCGGCCGGCACCGGCGACGAGAGGAGGGAAAGCAAGACAAGCAGGATATGCATCATCGAACTCCGGGTTCAGGAACTTCCTTTGACAACACAAAAGCGGCGATGCTCCAGTGCGGGCATATTGCGGCGAATCCGCCGCTGCTTTTCCAGGTCTACCTCCGCCAGGGCATAACCCTCTTCCCCCGCCATTTCGGCCAGCACCCGGCCCCAGGGATCGACGATGGCGGAGCCGCCCCAGGTGGGACGTTTGGGATGGTCCCGGTGGGCCAGGTTGGCACCCAGCACATAGCAGAGGTTATCCACCGCACGGGCACGAAGCAGCAGTCGCCAGTGGGCCTCGCCGGTGGCGGCGGTAAAGGCGGAGGGTGCAACCAGTATCTCGGCACCGGCATCCACCTGGAGGCGGTAAAATTCCGGGAAACGCAGGTCGTAACAGACGCTGAGCCCGATTTTCCCGAACGGCGTATCCGCCACCACCGGCTCACTGCCGGGACGATAGTCGGCGGACTCCCGGTAATGCTTGCCGGTGGCCTCCACGTGCACGTCGAACAGATGGATCTTGTCGTAGCGGGCCACTTCCCGGCCTTCCGGATTGACCAGCAAGCAGGCGGCGTGGGGGCGATCCCGAAACTCGCCGAATACCGGCACGGTGCCCCCCACCAGCCACAGCTTGTGCTCCCGGGCCTTGTCCGCAAGCAAACGGCGGGCCGGCCCTTCGGGGGTATCTTCGTCCATGGCCGCACGGTCGAGATCCCGGCGCCCGTAATAGGCGAAGTTCTCGGGCAGCACCGCCAGCCGGGCGCCCGCCTTCGCGGCCCGGTCAAGCCAGTGGCCGGCCCGCGCCAGGTTCTCTTCCAGGTTGCCGTCGCCGCGCAACTGGATTACCGCCGCCGCAGTCATGCCCTACTCCTTCCCGGTTCCGTTGGATAACGACAGTCTATTCCATGTTTGCCTTGTCGCTGAAGATCCTGTCCACTTCCAGTTTCGGGTCGCTCCAGGGGCCGGTGACCCGGTAGCTGATGCTGGATAGCTGATCCACCTGCTCGTCGAATATCAGGCTGGTGAGATAGACCCCCAGCGCCGCGGGCAGGCCACCCACCAGCCCTACCACCCAGGGCAGATTGGTCCCCACCGGGATGGTGGCAACCAGGCGGGCATCCAGTTGTTCGGTGGCGATATTGGCGCGCCCCAGCAACCGGACCTTGCCCGAGGGCATGGAGGCAACAATGGGGTCGTCAAAAGTCATCATGCCCTGATCGAAGGCGATGCCCCCGCGCAGCCGGTCGAAACTCACCCCCTCGCTGAACAGGTCAGAGAAGTCGAACCGCAACCGGCGCAGCCAGGTATCGAAGTTGAACAGGCCCACCAGCTTGAGGAAGGCATTGGTGGCCCCGCCGGATGCCTTGTAAAAGTGACCTTCCTCCATATCGATGCCCAGGTACCCCCGGACCGCGGCCGGGGTCGGCGACCAGGGTTCACCGGACCAGCCCAGGTCCGCGTAGAAACCGGCATGCTCACTGTCCAGAACCCGGGGCAGGCCGAAGGATTGCAGCACATCGCCGATATCCCCGGTGGTGAGGGTGCCGGAAAACTCCGTCCGGTGGCGACCGTCCTCAAGGTACCAGCGCAGGTCGGCGAGTGTATCCGCCCCCTCTCCCTCGCCCTGCTCCGGGGCTCCGCCATCGGTGTTGCTGTCGATGGCGCCCGCCGGCCCCCCGACCTGGATGCCCCGGAGGTTGCCCCGCAGGCTGTCGATATGAACGCCACCGGGAACCTGCCGGGAGATAAAGGCCAGGTTACCCAGGTGATCGCCGTCCAGCTCGATGCGCCTGGCGAGGAAATCCACTTCGGGAATATCCGCGGGTTGTAACCGGCTCAACCAGCTTTGACCATCCGTGACGCTGCCCACTTCGACATCGGTGAGCCGCAGAAGATCGAGACGCAACCGAAGCAAACCACCCGTTCCCGTGGGCAGATACACGTCGCCAACTGCCCGTTCGCTGTCGACACGCAACTGCCAATCGGTTTTTTCAGTTAGACCGCCGGAGAGCCGGGTCTGCCCCAGTTCGACACCACTGACAATCAGGTTTGCCAGGGTGAGATCCAGGTGCGGGTCGGCGGCTTTCAGCAGCTGGCGATTGCCGCCCGCTTCTCCACCCAGCAGTACCGGTCGCCACTGCTCCCAGTCCCAGGCCGGCAGAGAGCCGGCGATGTGCAGGCCGGGCCCGCCGGGTACCCGGGCGGGGCCGCCGTTAAAACGCACCTCGCCCCGCCGGAATCCCCCGTTCGACACCAGCCAACGGGACGACAGCCAGTCATCCAGGGTGCCGGTAATATGGATGTCCTCGCCACTGAAAAAGACGGTGCCGGTGGAAGGCCAGGCTTCACCGGCGGGCTTGGCAAACGGCGGCGGCAACGCCACCGACAGTCCCTGGAGGTCGGAGGTCAGGGTCAGGCGGGGCGAGGAGGCGGCCTCCGCCCCGGGCAGGACAAGCTGCCCCCGGATCCTCGCATCGCCGTCCAGATACCCGCCAAGGCGACCCAGGTAGGGCTCGAGCGCGGCGGCCGTCAAGCGGCCGTCCATATCGACGGTGGTGACACCATCCCGGGTGGCGACAGAAGCCGTCACCGGGCTGCCCAGGTAGCGGCCTTCGATTCCCCTGCCGTGCAGCCCCTCCGCCAGCGAGAAGCCCAGGCGGCCCCGGATATCGGAAACCTGGAAACCCGTGCCCGGCAGGGCCAGGCCGACACCTTGCAACTGGCTGGTCACATCGTAACGCTGCCCGGCGTTGTCGCCCCCCAGGGGAATGGTCAGTTCCAGACCGATCTCGCTGGGCCCGGCAATAGTCCAGTTATCCAGGGCCCTGACCCGGTCCCCCAGGGGCGACTGCCGGAGAACGGCCAGGGCCTCGCCGGCATCCCCGAGGACGCGGCCCCGGATGTCCAGCAGCAGGCCCTCGTCCCGCGGCTGGCGGCGGATAACCCCGGTAACCCGGGGCACAGCCAGGTCGTTGACCCTGGCCCCATCGACGGCGGCAGTCATGGTCCCGTCATCCACCACAACCCGGCCATCCAGGGACTCAAGGGGCGGCCAGCCGTCGCGATAGTCGAGCCGGCCGTCGGTCACGTCGACGAAAAGCTGGACGGTGCGGCGCTGCCGCTCTTCCCGGGCCAGGGACCCCCGCCAGATAAAGCCGGCCCGGGGAACATCCCCGGGTCCGATGGCGTCATCGAGCCAGCCTCGCAACGCGGGATTGAGGGTTTCCGGGATATAGCGGTCGGCAAAGCGGGCGCGACTGTTCGTCATGCCCACCATCAGGATCATTTCCGGTGCGCCCAGTTCGCGCCGCAGGGGCAGGCGCAGATCGAGATAGGCCGTTCCCCGCCCCTCCGGGCCGTCGATACGGATGGGGCCGCCGACCACGGCCACCTCCTCGGTGCCGGGTTGCCGGAACCAGTCAACCCGCCCGCGGATGGCGCCGTATTCCATGTAATTCTCATAGACTTTGGGGTAGAGCATGGCCAGGCCTTCGGGGCTGTCAAGTTCGACAAAGCCATGCCGCGCATCCGCCTCCAGGTAGCCGTTGACCCCCCGGGCGGCGGGAACGTTGCGCCACGACTCGACAGCCACGTCATCAAGGTTGGCGCGAACCCGAAAGGCCGGATTGTCGCCAGAGAAATCCAGGTCCAGAAAAAGGTTGCGCAGGGTTCCCCGGGGCGCCAGCTGATTAAGCACCTGATCGAGCGTCTCCCCCGGCAGGCCGGTGTCCAGGGCCATTTGGTTGAGAAGCTGCAAATCCAGGTGGTTGACTGCCAGCGAAAGCTCCCGCCAGCGGCGCCCGACGCGCTGGACAAAGCGCAAATCCAGCGGCTCGATGGCCTGTCCCCGCCAGCGCGCGGACAGGTCCTGGAGCCTGAATCCCCAATCCTCGCCCGGCCGGTACCAACCGGTAATCTCGGCACTGAGTGCTTTCAGGGGAGGCGCCTCGCCCTGCACCCAGTTCAGGGGCACCTCGGCGGCGCGGAGTGTGCCGCGACCATTCTCGATACCGCTGTCCACCCAGTCGAACCAGATTTCGGCATCCAGGTCCGTCTCGATCGCGCCGATTTTCTCCACCTGGCGGGGAAACCAGCGGTTGGCGATGGCCCTGATGGCACCGGTAAAGTTGATGCGCTCGAGCTTCAGGTAGCCCTTGCCGGCGAAATCGCCAACGTCGGCCGGATTACCGCGTCCCTCGAGGACGAGCCGGGCGGCATCGCCCTTTTCGTCCTCGAGGGCGAAGCGGGCCGTGGCCCGATGGAAGTCCCCGCTGTTTTCCACCTGGATATCCCGACCGTAGACCCTGGCCGTCGCCCCCGAGAAAAAATGCAGTTCCAGGTTGACGCGGTCGATACGCAGGAACCGGCTGTAATAAAGGACATCGAGCAGGTACTCAAGGGTATCGCCGCCGGCGCCGGCTACGCGCAACCCGGCGATGCGCCAGCGACCGCGGGCATCTTCGCTGGCGACGATACTCACTTCCCCCGCGCGCAGGTTCTTCCATACGGGGTTGAGACTCGCCAGGGAATTGAGCAGGTCGAGCTCGGCGGTCAGCCCCTCTACGGCGATACCGCGACGCTGCCTGTCCTCGGCATGGACGATTAGATCTTCCAGCTTAAGCACCGGGGTCAGTTGCAGCCAGTAGCCGCCAAGGCCGTGGATTTCCACGTCGATGCCCAGTCGCTCGGAGAGAAAGCCGTTGATCTCGGTCTCGTAGCGGTCGAGCAGCGGCAGGAACTGCCGGCCGAGCACGATGACCACTGCATAGACAATGATCAGCGCGGCCCCCGCCAGTAAAAGCCGCCTTGACAGAGCACCCAGAAAGGCAGAGATTTTCAACGCATTACACCGGAATGATGTCGTACTGTTCCTGAGAATAGAGGGTTTCCACCCGGAACTGGATGGGCCGCCGGATAAATTCCTCCAGATCGGCGATATAGGCCGAATCCTCGTCCAGTAGCCGGTCGATCACCAGTTGCGAGGCCAGTACCAGGATTTTCTCGCATTCGAAGGCGCGGGACTCCCGGAGGATCTCCCGCATGATCTCATAGCATACCGTCTCCGGGGATTTGAGACGCCCTCGTCCCTCGCACACCGGACAGGGCTGGCAGAGAATCTGTCCCAGGCTTTCACTGGTGCGCTTGCGGGTCATTTCCACCAGCCCCAGTTCGGATACCGTGGTAATGCCGGTTTTGGCGCGATCCTTCTCCAGGGCTTTTTCCAGGGTCCGCATCACCTGTCGGCGATGCTCCGCCTCCACCATATCGATGAAATCGATGATAATGATGCCGCCCAGGTTGCGCAGGCGCAGTTGCCGGGCAATGACGGTGGCTGCTTCCAGGTTGGTCTTGAAAATGGTCTCTTCCAGGTTGCGGTGGCCGACGAAACCGCCGGTGTTGACGTCGACGGTGGTCATGGCCTCGGTCTGGTCGAACACCAGATAGCCGCCGGATTTCAATTGTACCTTGCGCTCCAGGGCGCGATTGATTTCGTCCTCGACACTGTAAAGATAGAACAACGGCCGCTCGCCGGGATAGTGCTCGATGAGGTTCAGCATCTCGGGATTGACCAGTTCGGCGAACTTGACCATCTGGAGGTGGATTTCCCGGGAATCAATGCGCACTTTCTCGATACCCGGCCTGACCATATCGCGCAGGGCCCGCAGATACAGGGGCAGATCCTCATAGAGACACGCGGTGGTGCTGGCCCGCTTGACGTTTTCCCGGATCAGCTCCCACATGCGATGCAGGAAGCGGATTTCACTGCGGAAATCCTCGATGCCCGCGCCCTCGGCGGCGGTACGCAGGATATAGCCCTGACGCTCCTCTTCGGAGACATCCGTCAGCGCTTCGCCCAGTTCATCGCGCAGGCGCTGGCGCTCCGTCTCCGCCTCGATGCGCTGGGAGATGCCGATATGGGCCACGTCCGGCATATAGACCAGGTAGCGGGAGGACACCGAAAGCTGCGTGGTGAGCCGGGCCCCCTTGCTGCCGATGGGGTCCTTGATGACCTGCACCACCACCTTCTGGCCCTCCCGTAGCAACTGCCGGATATCGCCGCCGGCGGCATTCCTGTCGGTACCGTCGCGGGTGCTGACAATATCGTCCACATGGATAAAGCCGGCTTTTTCCAGGCCGATATCCACAAACGCCGCCTGCATGCCCGGCAATACCCGGGCCACCTTGCCGGCGTAGATATTGCCGACAATACCCTGGCGCCGGGCCCGCTCGATGGCGACCTCCTGGACCAGGCCGTTTTCCACCAGGGCCACGCGGGTTTCCATGGGGGTGACATTGATCAGGATTTCCGCGCTCATTGCTGTCCTTATACCCCGGTCGGGGCAGGTTGCTGCCAGTAGGAGATACCGAACGACCTTAACAGGTCTCCCGTTTCCGCCAAAGGCAGGCCCACGACTCCCGAGTAACTTCCCTCAATGGCCGTAACGAATACCGCCCCCAGTCCCTGGATGGCGTAGCCGCCGGCCTTGTCCGCCGGCTCCCCGGTGCGCCAGTAGGCGCGACACTCGCTCTCCATCAGGCGTCGGAATCCGACCACCGTGGTCGACAGGCGGGTCTCCAGGCGCTCGCCGCGAACCAGGGCGACCGCCGAAAGCACCCGATGCTTTCGCCCGGAGAGTGCCATCAGGCAGGCCACCGCTTCGTCCTCATCCGCGGGCTTGCCCAGGAGTTTGCCACCCAGGACCACGGTGGTATCGGCACCCATTGCCGGCAGGCCCGGCCACAGGGCCGCGCCCCGTCGCGCCTTGCGCGCCGCCAAACGCAGGACATAAGGCTCCGGCGCCTCACCGGGCAAGGGGGTTTCGTCCACATCCACGGGGCGGACTCGAAAACGCAGGCCGATCTGTTGCAACAGGGCCCGGCGGCGGGGCGAGGCCGATGCGAGGGTGAACTGGGGGTCGGAATCCTGCTTCCGGTTAGTCACGGCTGGCAGTTACTCCGGTGTGTAAACACGGGACAGAATGCCGGCAATCAGGGGCCAGAGCAATACCGTCGTCAATACCGGATAGACCATGTAGGCACCGGGAACATCCCTGCCCGCCAGCAAGTGGACAAAGGCGACAACGGCCTGGTAAAGCAGGGCCAGCAGGGAAATGAGCACCGCCTGGTGCCAGATACTGAAATGGTGCAGGCGCTGTCCCGCCAGGCGCAGGAGGTAGGCGCAGCAGGCCAGTGCCAGGGCGTGCTGGCCCAGGATGCCGCCGGTCAGGATATCCAGGCCCAGGCCGCACAGCCACGCGAAAGCGATGCCCAGCCGGTAGGGTTCCACCAGCAACCAGTACATGACCACCAGGAATACCAGCAGCGGGCGCCAGAGCCCCAGATCGCCGCGCAGCGGATAAAAGTAGAGCACCAGGGCCAGGACAAGGCTCAGCGACAACCCCCAAAACAAAGAGACCCTAGCCACCGCCAGCCTCATCGGTTTTTACCGGCCCCGCCAGCTCCTCCACCGCCGAGAAAACCAGCAGCAAGTGACGGCTGCGTTCGATGTTGGCCGCCGGCTCCACCTCGACATCCAGGAACGACTGTCCCGGATCGCGCTCGATGTGGATGACCTCCCCCACCGGATAGCCAACCGGGAACCGTCCGCCCAGCCCCGAACTGACCAGCTGATCCCCTTCCCTGACGTCCAGGGTCGGCGACACATGCCGCAGTTGCAGGCGCCGGAAATCGCCGGTGCCCTCGACAATGGCGCGAACGCCGTTGCGCACCACCTGTACCGGCAGGGCATGGCGGCTGTCGGTTATCAAGAGCACGGTGCTGTTGTGCTCCCGAACGCCGGTGATCTGGCCCATGAGGCCGACATCGTCCAGTACCGGTTGCCCGGCGTGGGCGCCGTCGACCCGGCCCCGATTGATGACGATGGTATGGCGCAGGGGGTCCGGGGAAACGCCGATCAGCTCGGCTACCAGTACCCGGTCCTTGAGCAACTCAGTGGCATTCAGGAGATTGCGCAGGCGGGAATTTTCGGCGGCGATGGCCGCCATGCGCTGAAGCTGCGCCTTGTGAACTCTCAGTTGCCGGCGCAAGCGCTCGTTCTCGGTTTCCAGCTGCATCCGCGAAACGACGGATTCATTGCCCCACTCGCTCACCCGGGCGGGGATGTTGCCCACCCACTGAAAAGGCAGGGCGGCCTGGGAGAGACGGGAGGTGAGGGGGTCGAGCCAGTCGGTATAGGTATCCACCGCAACCAGAACCAGGGCGAGAAAACCCAGGCCGAGCAAATGCAGCACCGGGGAAGGGCCTGTGGCGAAAATTCTCTTGATCGCGACACCTCAAACGGATCCGGGTATTGGCAGCCGGCGATTGCCATCACCCGCCAATGGACGTCGTTATTGTATAAAATTCCGGCTTCGAGCCCAATGCGGGCCGGACCAGGGGCCGGCCCGCCGACAGCCCGATCAGAGCGACATGATATTCAGGCGCCGCTTGTCCATACGTTCAAGGGCCATGCCGCCGCCCTTGGCGACACAGGTCAGGGATTCCTCGGCGACAATGACCGGCAGGCCGGTCTCATGGGTGAGCAGCCGGTCGATATCCCGCAGCAGGGCCCCGCCACCGGTGAGGACGATGCCGCTCTCGGCGATATCGGAAGCCAGTTCCGGCGGCGATTGCTCGAGCACCCGCTTCACCGCCTGGACGATATTGGCCAGGGGCTCCTGGAGAGCCTCGAGAATTTCGTCGCTGTTAAGAGTAAAACTCTTGGGTACCCCTTCCGCCAGGTTGCGGCCGCGCACGTCGATCTCGCGCACCTCGGTTCCGGGGTAGGCGCTGCCGATTTCCATCTTGATGCGTTCGGCGGTGGTGTCGCCGATGACGCTGCCGTACTTGCGACGCACGTAGTTGGAAATGGCCTCGTCAAAGCGGTCGCCGCCCATGCGCACCGAATCCGAGTAGACGACCCCGTTCAGGGAAAGGATGGCGATCTCGGTGGTACCGCCGCCGATATCCACCACCATGGAGCCGGTGGCATCCTCCACCGGCAGCCCCGCGCCAATGGCGGCGGCCATGGGCTCTTCGATCAGGAAGACCTCCCGCGCCCCGGCGCTGTAGGCGGATTCACGGATCGCCCGCTTCTCCACTTCCGTGGCCAGGCAGGGCACGCAGATCAGGACGCGGGGACTCGGGGGAATCAGGCTGTGGGAATGCACCTTCTTGATAAAGTGCTGGAGCATTTTCTCGGTGACCTGGAAGTCGGCGATAACACCGTCCTTCAGGGGCCGGATGGCGGTGATATTGCCCGGGGTGCGGCCCAGCATGCGTTTGGCCTCGACCCCCACCGCCTCGACAATCTTCTGCCCCTGGTGGTGGCGGATTGCCACCACCGAGGGTTCGTTGAGGACAATTCCCTTGTCGCGCACATAGATCAGGGTGTTGGCCGTTCCCAGGTCGATGGACAAATCGTTGGAGAACATGCCACGCAGTTTTTTCAACATCGATTCTTTATTCCTGTCTCGGTAGCCGCCGGTCGCGGAACTGCCCGCCCTGCCTGATCCGCTTGAATTGGGGCGACTCTAGCAATGCGAGGGATTCAGGGCAAGCGGCAGATGTGGTACCGTTACGCACCTGCCCGGCGGGGCCATTCAAGGCGTCAGATCCGGCCCCGGTTAAAAACGGAAATCATACCATGACTATCGAACGAGCGGACATTGAAAAACTCGCGGAGTTGGCGCGAGTTCAAATTACCGAGGAAAACATCGCCAGCACCACCCGCAGCCTCGCCGATGTGCTGGCCCTGGTGGACCAATTGCAGGCCGCCGACACGACCGGCATCGATCCCATGGCCCACCCCCTGGATGCGGTCCAGCGCCTGCGCCCCGACCAGGTGGACGAGCCCGACCGACGCGAGATTTTCCAGGCCCTCGCCCCCGCCACCGAGGACGGCCTCTACCTGGTGCCCCGGGTTATCGAATAAACCGGAACAGGCTCACCCAGAGACTCCGCAACCCGATCTTGCGACAGGAACCGACCACGACATGCACGACAAGACTCTCGCACAACTGAGCGCCGGTCTCGCCGCCGGCGAGTTTTCCAGTGTCGAACTGACCCGCCACTTCCTGGACCGGATTGCGGCTCGCGACAAGACCTACAACAGCTTTATCACTGTGACGGAAGAACAGGCCATGGCCACCGCCACCGAGGCGGACAACCGCCGCGCCAGGGGCGACAATCACCCCCTTTGCGGCGTACCCATCGCCCACAAGGACATCTTCTGCACCACCGGCGTGCGCACCAGCTGCGGCTCGAGGATGCTCGATAATTTCGTGCCCCCCTACGATGCCACCGTGGTGGAGAACTATCGCAAGGCCGGGGCCGTGGTGCTGGGCAAGACCAATATGGACGAATTCGCCATGGGTTCCTCCAACGAAACCAGTTGGTACGGCCCGGTAAAAAACCCCTGGAACACCGACACCGTTCCCGGGGGCTCCTCCGGCGGTTCCGCGGCGGCGGTAGCCGCGCGCCTTGCCCCGGCCGCCACCGCCACCGATACCGGCGGCTCCATC
>DGNJ01000066.1:7289-7517 GCA_002388905.1 Cellvibrionales bacterium UBA4495 | reverse complement strand
GCCTCGAGCCTCGACCAGGGGGGCCCCCTGGCCCGTACCGCCGAGGACGCCGCGCTGATGCTCAACGCCATGGCCAGCTTCGATCCGAAAGATTCTACCTCGCTGAAAATGGACGTGCCCGACTACCGCGCCGGTCTCGACGATTCCCTGGAAGGTCTGCGCATCGGTATCCCCGGTGAATATTTCGACCAGGGCCTCAATCCCGGCACCGCCGAGGCGGTGCGCGCC
>DGNJ01000066.1:6114-7241 GCA_002388905.1 Cellvibrionales bacterium UBA4495 | reverse complement strand
CCTATTACGTGATTGCGCCGGCGGAAGCCTCCGCCAACCTGTCCCGCTACGACGGGGTCCGCTACGGCTACCGCTGCGAGAACCCCGCGGACCTGCGCGACCTGTACATGCGCACCCGGGGCGAGGGCTTCGGGGACGAGGTCAAGCGCCGCATCCTGGTGGGCACCTACTGCCTATCCGCCGGTTACTACGACGCCTACTACAACAAGGCCCAGCAGGTGCGCCGGCTTATTAAAAGAGACTTTGTCGAGGCCTTCGAAAAGATCGACGTCATCGTCGGACCCACCTGCCCCAACCCCGCTTTCGGTTTCGGGGCCAAGGGCGACAACCCGGTGGACATGTACCTGGAGGATATCTACACCATCGCCGCCAACCTGGCCGGGCTGCCCGCCATGTCCGTGCCCTGTGGCTTTGTCGATGGCATGCCGGTGGGCATGCAGCTTATTGGCGACTACTTCAGCGAGGAGCGCATGCTCAACGTTGCCCACCGGTTCCAGGAGGCCACCGACTGGCATGACCGGACCCCGGCGGAGGAGGACGCGGCATGACCTGGGAAACCGTGATCGGCCTCGAAGTCCACGTCCAGCTCGCCACCCGGAGCAAGCTGTTCTCCGGCGCCAGCACAGCCTTCGGCGCCCCGCCCAACACCCAGGCCTGCGCCCTGGACCTGGCCATGCCCGGCACCCTGCCGGTGGCCAATGAGAATGCCTTCCGTTACGCGGTGATGTTCGGGCTGGCGGTCAACGCGGAGATTGCCCGCACCTCGGTGTTCGAGCGCAAGAACTACTTCTACCCGGACCTGCCCAAGGGCTATCAGACCACGCAACTGGCAAAACCTATTGTCGGCCCGGGCCATGTGGACATTCAGCTCGACAACGGCGAGAGCAAGCGGATACGTATCCACCACGCCCACCTGGAGGAGGATGCCGGCAAATCGTTGCATGAAGCCTCCTATGCAAACCATGGTCATGGCATGACCGGCATCGACCTGAACCGGGCCGGCACCCCCCTGATCGAGATCGTCTCGGAGCCCGACATGCGCAGTGCCGCCGAGGCAGTGGCCTATGCCAGGAAACTGCATGCCATCGTCACGTCCCTGGGGATATGCGACGGCGACATGTCCCAGG
>DGNJ01000066.1:0-6061 GCA_002388905.1 Cellvibrionales bacterium UBA4495 | reverse complement strand
CGCACCGAAACCAAGAACCTGAATTCTTTCCGCTTTATGGAAGAGGCCATCGAACTGGAGGTGGAACGCCAGATCGACCTGCTCGAGGACGGCGGTACCGTGATCCAGGAAACCCGGCTCTACAACGGCGAGACCCGGACCGCGCGCACCATGCGCACCAAGGAGGAAGCCACCGACTACCGCTACTTCCCCTGCCCGGACCTGCTGCCCGTGGTCCTGGACGACGCCACCATCGAGGCCATCGCCGCGGACCTGCCCGAACTGCCGGACGCGCGCCACCGGCGTTTCGTGGAGGACTACGGCCTGAGCGACTACGACGCCGGTGTACTCGGCGACGACGCCGCCATGGCCAATTACTTTGAGGCCGTGGCCCGGGAATGCGGCGACGCCAAGCAGGCGGCCAACTGGATCATGGGCGAACTGTCGGCGCGTCTGAACAGCGAGGACCGGCACATCGGGGAGTGCCCCGTCAGACCGGAGGACCTTGGATTGATGGTTACCCGGATTCTCGACGGCACCCTCTCCACCAAGATGGCCAAGGAAGTCCTGGATGCCATGTGGCGGGGCGAAGGCGGACCGGATGCCGTTATCGAGGACCGGGGACTCAGGCAGGTCACCGACAGCACGGCCATCGAGAAAATGGTGGACGAAGTCATCGCCAAAAGCCCCAACCAGGTGGATAACTACCGCGGCGCCGACCCGAAAAAGCGCCCCAAGATGCTGGGCTATTTCGTCGGCCAGGTGATGAAGGCCTCCGGGGGACAGGCGGACCCCAAACAGGTTAATGACATACTGAAGGAAAAGCTCGACGCCCTTTTGTAAGCCGGGCGATTCCGTGTAAGAGCCGGCCGAATCAACTGCCACGCCCTTGGATTCCCGGCAACGGCGCCGAACCGAACCGATAAACCACTGACCGGACCAGAGACACCATGGCCCTAAAAAAAGACAAAGAGAAAGTCATCGGCGAATTTTTCGATGACGAACGCATCAAGAGTTTTCTGGAATTCCAGCCGCCGGAAGGCGTCAACGCCGACTATCACCTGCTGGAAAAAGCCTACCGGGGCATGATTCCGGAAAATTTCGCCACTTTCGTCAAGTTTTTCGTGGATGAAGGCCGGGACATCAGCGCCAGGGGCCCGGCGGGCAAAACCATGCTCCAGATAATGAAGACCCACCGCCTGGCGGACGACTATATTGCGGTGATGGAACGGCACGGGGCGGAATAACCCGACCCTGCGCCAGTAATGCGCGTACAGTTTGACCCGATATTACTGAAATCCCCGGACACACGGATCAACCGCGAGGAGACATATCATGATCATTATTTCCGGAAATATCGACCTGGATCCCAAACAGGTGGATAACGCCATGTCGTCGACCAGACACCTGATCGAAGGCGCCCTCACCGAAGACGGCTGTCTGGATTACGACTGGTGCCCCAACCCCCTCATTCCCGGCCGCATTCGCGTCTTCGAACGCTGGCGCGACGAGGCATCGCTGGCCGCCCATTTCAAGTCGAAATGGTACCTGGAAATGTCCGAAGCCATTGCCGGTTTCGGCATGACCGGTGCCGAGGTACTCAAATACCGGGCGGATATCAGTGAGCCCGTCTATGACGAAACCGGAACGCCCCGGGCTGATTTTTTTACTGCCTAGTCTCGACAAAGGCGCTCAATCGGTTTTTTCACCCAGGTTGATGCGCAGTAACTGGTGGCCCTTGAAAGACCCTGCATAGAGCGTATCACCGACGAGAACCGCCACACTGCCGGCCCCCATGGGTGGCCCGCTCTGCCGATGCAGGACAGTCACCGCCAGGGTTTCCGGGTCTATGGCGGCGATATGAAAGGGGGCCAGGCAGGGGCCGGGAGAGGTCATGCAGCCTTCGGGCATGGCGCCGGTGATACCGGCGGTCAGCAGGCGGCCGTCGGGCGTCCAGGTAAAGTTATCCGCCGCCACTGACGCGGTACCCAAGTGTTCGCCGCTGGCGTAATCGAGCTTGCGCACCTGGCGGCGGCCGGTCTCGGCGATATAGACATGGCGCCCGTCATCGCTGACAGCCACGCCGTTGGGCAGATTGCTGTCGCTGCCGGGCAGCTTGTCCACACCCCTCCCCGGGCGCCAACGCCAGATATGGCCGGTATCCCCGGTCTGCGCCATGGCTGCCATCAGATCACCCTCGCTGCGCGCCATCATGTGACTGACCAGGAAACCACCGCCCGGCAGGGCGGCGACATCATTGAGCGTGCTGCCGGCGGGCAAGACCACGCAGCCGCGCCAGGCAAGAGCCGGCTCCGAAGCACCGGCGCCGACGATCTCGAACATTTCCACCGCCTCGCGGTCGTGGTTGACCGCCAGCAACTGCCAGCTGCCGTCCTGCCTCTGCGAGATATGGACGCCGTGGGCACCGAATTTTTCCCCGGGGTCGGTATCGCAAAGGCCCCCGTCCCAGCGTCCGTCGTCTTTCCGGTAAGCAACGGGCCCGGCTTTCAGGGTTTCGGTCTCGAAAACATAAAGCGATTGCGGGTGCTCGCCGCTGATGCCCCCGAAAGGACTCAAGAGCAGATGCCTGCCTCCCGGCAGCACCGCCATGTCCTCCGGCGCGGGAAATCCACACACGCCCTGAACGTGGCCGACGGTCTCGCAACCGGTAACCTCACCCCGCGCACCCGCCCCCGCGAGCAACAGCGCCAGCGGCACAAGTATTTTCCAGAATGGCGTTTTCATGATTGTTTCCTTTACTGTGTTTTTTCCATTTTTAGCAAGTCATAGTAAGGCAAAACCGGGAACAGATGACAGGCCAGGAAAACAGGGGCCCCGGCATTTATGGCACAATCGCGGAAAACTTACCGCCCAGCCACTGCCTGGGTTAACAGGCCCCAATCCAGCCCCGGAGTGTTGCTGCCATGACCGATTACGCCAAGTCTTTGGAGAAGCTCAAAACCAGCGCCCTCGGGGCCGCCATGACCCGGGCTTTCGCTGCCCAGGAACCGGACGCCGGGATTCGCAATGGCGATTCCCTGGCCCGGGAGTTTCTCGATCCGGCGGCAAGGCCACCGAAAAACGACCCGGACAAGATCGCCGCCTTCCGTGAACAGCTGGAAGGGGCACTGCCCGGCGCCTATCACTTCCAGAATGCCCGCACCAAACATATCGATACCCGCCTGGAAAAAGCGCTGGCGGATGGCTTCCGGCAGGTGGTCATGCTCGGGGCCGGCTTCGATACCCGCGCCTACCGGTTCGGGGAAAGCGCGCCGGATGTACGCTTTTTCGAAGTGGACCTGCCCGAACTCCAGGCGGAAAAGAAAGCCAAAATTACCGATATTTTTGGCTCTCTGCCAACCAACGTGGTCTATATGCCCCTCGACTTCAACAAAGAGCCGCTTTCCAGGCTCCTGGATGCCCCCGGCTTTGATCGCTCCCGGCCGACCTTTTTTAACTGGGAGGGGGTTTCCTATTACCTGACCGCCGAAGGGGTCGAGGCAACGCTGGCCTTCGTCGCCAACCAGTGCGCCGCCGACAGCAAGATCCTCTTCGACTATATGCCCTCGGCCATGGTCGAGGGCACCGGAGCGTACTACGGGGGCGCCGAGTCCCGCGACTACATGGCCAAATTCGGCGAGCCGCTGCTGTTCGGCATCGAGGACGATGCTATCGACGACTTCCTGCAAGCACGGGGTTTCCGCCTGGAATCCTGTTTCGGTCCCGACGACCTGGAAAATGCCTACCTGATTACCGGCGAGGGCGAGCGATACGGCCGGGTATCCGGCTATGTGCGCATCGCGGAGGCCCGGGTGCTCTAGGTCCGGGGGCATCCTTTCTGTGTATACCGGGGCCACGTGGCAGCTTCCTTCCTCGCCAACCAGGTCGACGTGGCGGTTCTGGTCCTGATATTCGGTCTGGCCTACCGGCTTCAGCACTGAGATCATTATGACGTCTTGGACAAGACCGGGTTCGGAAAAGACGGAGGTGGGTTTCAATGGCACGCTGGCTGATTATCCTGGGGCTGATCCTGGTGGCGATCGGCGCCCTTCTGCATTTTGTCCCCGGCCTGCTCGGCTGGTTCGGCAAGCTGCCCGGCGACCTTCGCTTCGAGGGCGAAAGAACCCGGGTTTTCGTGCCCATTACCTCCATGATTATCATCAGCCTGGTGCTGACCCTTATTCTCAATCTCTTTAATCGCTGACTCCTCCCGCGCAGCCGGCGGGCCGCCTATACCGGCAACGCGGTGGTGCGAAGCGGCGATTTCAGCACAAAGGATGAATGGACGCCCGACACGCCTTCGATGCGGGTGACCTTGTTTAGCAAGAACTGCTGGTAGGCATCCATATCCTCCACCACCACCTTGAGCAGGTAGTCCGCCGCCTGGCCGGTGATAATGTGGCACTCGAGCACTTCCGGGTACCCTTCCACCGCCGCCTGGAACCGGTCGAAACGCTCCGGCGTGTGGCGGTCCATGCTGATATGGAGAAACGCCATCAGGTTGAGCCCCAGCTTGCGGGCATTGACCAGGGCGGCATAACCCTCGATGTACCCCTCCTGCTCCAGGCGACGGACCCGTCGCAGGCAGGGCGAAGGGGACAGGTTGACGGCTTCGGCCAGCTCCTGGTTGGAAATACGGCCATCCCGCTGCAGCCGCTGGAGTATGGCCCGGTCATATTTGTCGATCGACATAAAATAGCACCAGATTTCTAAAAAATGGATATTCTGGCAATTATATTCTCACATCAACCAAAACCATGGCAACAAACGCAACATAATTCCGGTGCCGAAGACTTACAATATCCCCATCCTGAAAGCCGCCGAGGACTACCCGTCCCGGCCACCAGCAGTCGGGCGATCCCCGAACGCGGGATGTGGCCGGGCTTTCGGGACCACATTCGGACCACGGCCACCGACAAGGCAACGGAGACCACCATGCTCAAGAACCCCGCCACCAAATACCGTCCCTTCCCGGGCGTCCGGCTGCCGGACCGCCGCTGGCCCGAACAGGTCATCGAGCGACCGCCCATCTGGATGAGCACCGACCTGCGGGACGGCAACCAGTCCCTCATCGACCCCATGTCGGTGGAGACCAAGCTGCGGTTCTTCCAACTGCTGGTGGATATCGGTTTCAAGGAAATCGAGGTGGCCTTTCCCTCCGCTTCCGAGACCGACTTCAACTTTGTGCGCCGGCTGATCGAGGAGGACCGGATCCCCGAGGACGTCACCATTGAAGTACTGACCCAGGCCCGGGAGGACCTGATCGCGCGCACCGTGGAATCCGTGGCCGGTGCGCGCCGGGCCATCGTCCATATCTACAATCCCACCGCGCCGGCTTTCCGCCGCCTTGTCTACAACACCGACAAGGCCGGGGTCAAAGCCATCGCCGAGCAGGGCGTGCGCTGGGTCAGGGAATACACCGCCAAACACCCCGAAACCGAGTGGGTGCTGCAGTACTCGCCGGAGGTGTTTTCCGGCACGGAAGTGGATTTCGCCGTGGAAGTCTGCGATGCCGTCAGTGATATCTGGCAGCCGACGCCGGAAAAGAAAATGATCGTCAATCTGCCGGCCACGGTGGAAATGTCCACGCCCAATATCTATGCGGACCAGATTGAGTGGGTGCACCGGCACATCGCCCGGCGCGACAGCATTGTCATCAGCGTGCACCCCCACAATGACCGGGGCACCGCCGTCGCCGCCGCCGAACTGGCGGTGATGGCCGGCGCCGACCGGGTGGAGGGCTGCCTGTTCGGCAACGGCGAACGCACAGGCAACGTCGATCTCGTCACCCTGGCCCTGAACCTCTATACCCAGGGGGTGGATCCGGGCCTGGACTTCTCCCAGATCGAAGTGATTCGCCGCAGTGTCGAGGAGCACAACAGCCTTCCCGTGCATCCCCGCCACCCCTACGCCGGCGAGCTGGTTTTCACCGCCTTCTCGGGCTCCCACCAGGATGCCATCAAGAAAGGCTTTGCCCGCCAGAAAGCGGACGACTACTGGGAAGTGCCCTACCTGCCCATCGATCCGGCGGACCTCAACCGCGGCTACGAGGCGGTGGTGCGCGTCAACAGCCAGTCCGGCA
>DGNJ01000049.1:19732-26581 GCA_002388905.1 Cellvibrionales bacterium UBA4495 | reverse complement strand
CCACTACTGCACCTTCGCCAAGGCACCCCGGGTCCTCGACAACCCCTATCTGAGCATCGACGAGGCCGTGGCCATCGCCCGGGCCGGCGTCGAGGCGGGTTGCAACGAGGCCCTGTTTACCCTGGGCGACAAACCCGAACTGCGCTACCGGGTCGCTCGCGAGGCGCTCTCCGAGATGGGATACGAGAGCACGCTCGATTACCTGGAAGCTGCGGCGCGGGCGGTTTACGAGGAAACCGGCCTGCTGCCCCACCTGAATCCCGGCCTGATGAACCGGGAGGAAATGACCCGCCTGCGAAAGGTCTCGGTGTCCATGGGTATCATGCTGGAGACCGCCTCGGAACGGCTCTCGGAAAAGGGCATGCCCCACTACGGCTCTCCGGACAAGCACCCGGCGGCTCGGCTGGAAACCATTCGCCTGGCCGGCGAACTGAAGATCCCCTTCACCACCGGCCTGCTGATCGGCATCGGCGAAACCCGGGAAGAGCGCCTGGACAGCCTGCTCGCCCTGCGCGACCTGCACCGGCAATACGGCCATATCCAGGAAATCATTATCCAGAATTTCCGGGCCAAGCCCGGCACCAAAATGGCGGATGCCCCGGAGCCGTCCCTCGACGAGCACCTGTGGACAATCGCGGCGACCCGGCTCCTGTTCGGCGGCGACATGACCGTGCAGGCGCCCCCCAATCTCCAACCCGAGGTGCTCACCGCGCTGGTTCGCGCCGGCGTCAGCGACTGGGGCGGCGTATCGCCGGTAACACCGGACCACGTCAACCCGGAGCGACCCTGGCCCCACCTGGATAACCTGAGCGCAGAAACCGCCGCTGCGGGCCGTCACCTTGTGCCCCGGCTCGCCCTGGGGCCCGCCTATGCCCTGGACCCGGAAACCTGGGTGGACCCGGCTATGTGCGCGAGCGTGCGCCACCACAGCGACGCCTTCGGGCTCGCCCGGGGCCAGGACTGGTTCGCCGGTTCCGGGGCGCCGGTGCCCGAGGGTAGCGGGCGGTGGCTGCAACGCCAGCAATCGACCATACCCACCTCCCTGGAAGTGGCACGCATCCTAGACCGGGCCGGCCAGGGCAAGACCCTGGACGAGGGTGAGATTGTCCGGCTCTTCGAGGCGGAGGGAGACGAGTTGTCCGCCGTTTTACAGAGCGCCGATCAACTGCGCCGGGAAGCGGTGGGCGATACGGTCACCTATGTCATCAACCGCAATATCAATTACACCAACATTTGCAGCTATCGCTGTGGTTTTTGCGCCTTCGCCAAGGGCCAGGGTCAGCGCAGCCGCGAACTGCGCGGCCCCGCCTACCTGCTCGACTACGAGGAAGTGGGACACCGCGCCCGGGAAGCCTGGGAGGCCGGCGCTTCGGAAGTCTGCCTGCAGGGCGGCATCCATCCCAGCTTCACCGGCGAGACCTATCTCAACATAGTCCGGGCAGTGAAAGAGGCGGTGCCGGAAATCCACGTTCATGCCTTCTCGCCCCTGGAAATCAGCCACGGCGCCGAAACCCTGAGTATGTCCCTGGCCGACTACCTGACCATGCTCAAGGAAGCCGGTCTGGCCACCCTGCCCGGTACCGCCGCCGAAATCCTCCACGACGACGTGCGCCGGATCATCTGCCCGGACAAGCTCAACACGGAGCAGTGGCTGGAGGTGGTGGGCACCGCCCACCGGGTGGGTTTGCGCACCACGTCCACCATGATGTTCGGCCATGTGGAGACACCCCGGCACTGGGCCGCGCACCTGCTCCGCCTGCGCGCCCTCCAGGAGGAAACCGGCGGTATCACCGAATTCGTGCCCCTGTCCTATGTGCACATGGAGGCCCCCCTGTGGCGCAAAGGACTGTCCCGCTCAGGCCCCACTTTCCGGGAATCGGTGCTGGTCCACGCCGTCGGCCGCCTGGCCCTCTACCCCCTGATCCGGAATATCCAGACCTCCTGGGTGAAAATGGGCCCCGAGGGCGCCGCCTTCTGCCTCCAGGCCGGCGCCAACGACCTGGGCGGCACCCTGATGAACGAATCCATCACCCGCGCCGCCGGCGGCGTCCATGGCCAGGAATTCGGCTTCGCGGAAATGGAATTGCTCGCGGAAAATCTCGGTCGTGTTCCCCGGCAGCGTACCGCCCTCTACCAGCCCAGGGACAAACGACCGACCGGTCACCAGGACGCCCGCCAGGCCACCTATTGAAACCGATGGATCGAGGAACCCCGTGCAAAATCGACAAGTTGTCCTGACCGAGCGGGCCGGGGGCATCCCCCGGCCGGAACACTTTGAGTTGACCACCGCCGAGGTGCCCGGGACGCCGGCCGGCGGTTTGCTTATCCGCAACCACTACCTGTCCGTGGACCCCGCCATGCGCGGCTGGATCAACGACACCAAAGGCTACCTGGCACCGGTGCCCATCGGCGGCGTGATGCGCTCCCTGGCGGTGGGCGAGGTCGTCGGCTCGGACAGCCCGGACTACCGGGAAGGGGATTTTGTCACCGGCTGGTTCGGCTGGCAGGAGATCGCCGCGGTGGATACCGACAAGGTGATCCGCAAGGTGCACCAGAGCGAAGGCCCCCTGACCGCCAGCCTTGGTGTCCTGGGTCTCAACGGCATCACCGCCTACCTGGCTTTTACCGGCATCGGCAAACCCGAGCCCGGCGAAACCGTGCTGGTGTCCACTGCCGCCGGCGCCGTGGGCAGCATCGTCGGCCAGATTGCCAGGCTCAAGGGCTGCCGCACCGTCGGCCTGACCGGCAGCGACGACAAGGTCAGCCAGTGTACGGAAGAGTTCGGCTACGATGCCGCTCTCAACTACAAGACCTGCGGCGACCTGAGCGCAGCGGTGGCCGCTGCCTGCCCGGATGGGATCGACATATTTTTCGACAATACCGCCGGGCCCATCGCCGACAGCGTCTTTGGCGCCATGAACCTGTTCGGCCGGATTATCCAGTGTGGCACCGCCTCCATCGCCAACTGGGAGCCGCTCCCGGAAGGCCCGAGAAGAGAGCGGTTCTTCATCACCAAACGCTTGCTGCAGCAGGGCTTCGTGGTCTTCGACCACTTCGACAAATGGCCGGAAACCATCGACCGGCTCTCGGCCTGGCTGAAAAGCGGCGAACTGCGCTACCGGGAGGATATCCGGGACGGACTCGGGGAAGCCCCGCAGGCACTGCTGGATCTCTACGAAGGTACCAACCGGGGCAAGACGCTGATCCGGGTCTGAGTCCTCAGCCCCCGCCGCAGGCGGACTGCGGCAAGCCCGGGTCGGTTTCGGCATATTTCTCGACCAGGTGCGCCAGTCTCGCCAGCAGGCGCTGCCAACTGGCGGCGGCCTCCTCCCGATCATCCGCCGGCTGGGCGTCGATCACCACGTCGGCCACCGCCTCCAGCAATCCGTAGAAATAAACCAGGGGAATGTCCAGCTCCTCGTGCTGGGGGATGGTGTATTTGAAGACGATATCCACTTCCTCGGGCGACTCGAAGTATTCCAGGAAACTGAACAGGGCATCCGTCACCATACTGCCCTCCAGGGATTCCTTGTACTGCGCACCCTTGGTTTTGAAATGTGCTTCCGCCTGCGGATACCTGCTGTAAAGCGCCCTGTATACCAGCGGCGTGATATCACCCAGCTTCTCGGAGGCCTTTTCCAGGGATTGATGGATAACATCCTTGTCTGCGGAAGTCAGGTCGTCATTCGCCATAGCCCATTCCTCCTTGTCTACTCCACGGCCCGGAGAGGGGATGCACCCTCCTGCCCGGCAATTCCGTAGAGGAACATGAACGTGTCGGCCACCTGCCGGGCCTCTGCCGCGATGGCGTCGGCACCCGGGTGACCGATAACACTGTGCAGGCACTGTTGATTGAGACCCGATTGACAGAAACCGATCAGCAGGCGCGCCGCGATCTCGGGATCGGCGGGCCGGAGGTTGCCGGCCGCCATGGCGTGTTCCAGACAATCCGCCAACTGCTGCCGCCCGGATAACAGGGCCCGGTCGTAAAAAAACCGCCCGATCTCGGGAAAGCGCCTGGCCTCGCCGATCACCAGCCGGGTCAGTGCCTGGCCCTTCCTGGACACCAGAAAGCCGATGAAAATCCGGCAGAAATCCGTTAATGCCCGGCGCGGCTCCGTGGTCATATCGAAGGATTCAAAAGCCTGGGCCGAATGATCGAGAATCAGCTGTTCGATACACTGGATGAACAGGTCCTGCTTATTCTTTACGTAACTGTAAAGCGTCGCCTTGGAGCCACCCACCTCCTCGGCGATGGCGGACATGGAAGTGGCCGCGTAGCCCTGTTTCAGGAAGGCCTTCATCGCCACCTTGAAAATGCGCTCGCGTCTTTGCCGACTTCGTTTCTGGAGCTGCTTATTCATGACAACCGGTCCGGTCCTGGCCGTTTAACGCGGTCCGGCGCGCGGGCGTCCACCCGGGCGGTGCGACGTTCCCGCGCAATCCGGCCCCCCAATCAGTTGCCCCAAACCAACCGCAGGTTGCGGGGCTGGATAATTCCCCCAGCCTGGCTCTCGACATTGGCGCCCGGCTCAATGCGAAACGGCGGAACGGCCTTGAACAATTCTTCCAAGGCAATGCGCAGCTCGCGCCGGGCCAGGTGAACCCCGAGGCAGTGGTGAGGCCCCACGGCGAACGAGACATGGCTCGGATTCCTGTCCAGATCCACCGTGTGGGGATTCCCAAAGGCCTCGGCGTCCCGCCCGGCCAGAGTAGTACACATGGCCACCTTGTCGCCGGGCTTGATGGTTACCCCCTTGAGGGTTTTCTCCTTGATACAGACGCGGTAGGTGGTCACCGCCGCAAAAGCGCGGAGAAATTCCTCCACCGCCCCGCGGATCTTCGCGGGATCGTCGCGCAGTGCCTGCTGGCGCTCCGGGTTTTCCGCCAGGTGGCGGACGAAATTCCCCAGGTTCGCCGACACCGTATCCAGGCCGCCGATATAAAGATTGAAGGCGTAGCCGAGCAGCTCCTTGTCGGTCATCTTGCGACCGTTCACTTCGGATTTGATGGCGTAGCTGATCAAATCGTCGCCGGGGTTTTGCTTGCGTTCGGCGATGACTTCACGCAAATAGCCGGACACCTTGCGGACCCCATCCTGCATGACATCCAGCTTGCCGGAATGGAGCAGCATTCGCTCCCACTCCAGGAACTCGGTCATGCGCTCCTGGGGCAGGTCGAGCAGGTCCAGGACCACGCTGACGGGAAACGGGAAGGCGAATTCATCCATGAATTCACAGCCGCTTTTATCCCGGATCGCGTCCACACAGCGCATGGCGGCGGTGTGCACCGCCTTTTCCATTTTGGCGACGGGCCCCGGCGCAAAAATGGGATTCAACAGTGTTCGGTAATAGGTGTGGTCCGGTGCATCCTGTTCGGCGGGGACCAGGGACCAGTCCTCACCGATCATGTGGGCCAGGGAACTGAAGCCCTTGTTGGAAAAATGCTCGGTATCGTTGTAGACCGCCTTCATATCCGCCATCCGCCGCAGGACCCAGGCGTTACCGCCACCGGGGACACTGTCCGGCGCGTAGAAAACATCCGGCCCCTCACAGGCCGCGGGCACCAGGGTCTCGAAAGGGTCCTCGGCAACCCACTTGCCCATGATCAACGGAAAGGTTTCCACACGATCACTGGGCACGTGTTCGGGAATAGTGGCGGGCTCTTGGCCGTGCAAGTCCATAATTTTTTTACTCCTTATGTGAATTTCAATGACAGTATTTACAACTAAAAGGGGGTTGGCCCCATGCCTGTAACCGAAAGCGTGGCGAACGGCGTGCCGGTGCGCGGCCTTCTCTTCCTCGCGGCCGCCAACCGGCACTCTTCAGCTACCCCAGACCAGTTGAAGATTCCGTGGCTGGATAATGCCGCCCACCTGGCTCTCCACCCTGGTGCCCGGCTTTATGCGGAAAGGCGGAAGGGCAGCGAGCAGCTCTTCCAAGGCAATCCGCAACTCCCGTCGCGCCAGGTGAACGCCCAGGCAATGGTGAGGCCCGACGGCGAAGGACACATGGCTGGGATTGCGATCGAGGCGTATTTCCTCCGGAACATCGTATTCCTCGGGATCGCGGCCACCCAGGGTGGTACACATGGCCACCTTGTCGCCGGGCTTGATGGTCACGCCATTGACGGTCTGCTCCTTGACGCAGACACGGTAGGTGGTCACCGGCGCAAAGGCGCGGAGAAATTCTTCCACGGCACCACGAATTTTTGCGGGATCCTCGCGTAACGCCTGCTGATGATCGGGATGTTCGGCCAGGTAGCGGACGAAGTTGCCCAGGTTGGCGGAGACGGTATCCAGGCCGCCGATATAGAGGTTGA
Organism: Cellvibrionales bacterium UBA4495; assembly: GCA_002388905.1. Classification (GTDB taxonomy): domain Bacteria; phylum Pseudomonadota; class Gammaproteobacteria; order Pseudomonadales; family Porticoccaceae; genus DGNJ01. The sequence continues at coordinate 20,260 of DGNJ01000049.1, read as the reverse complement.
AGGCAAAGCCGAGCAACTCGTCATCGGTCAGTTTGCGGCCACCGGATTCGGACTTGATGGCAAAACTGATGAGATCGTCGCCCGGATCCTTTTTGCGCTCGGCGATCACTTCACGCAGGTAGCTGGCGACATTGCGTACGCCTTCCTGCATCACCTCCAGCCGGCCGGAGTGCAGCAGCATCCGTTCCCAGGTCAGGAATTCCGTCATGCGCTCGGCGGGGAGATCGAGGAGATTGAGAACCACGGTCACCGGAAACGGGAAAGCAAATTCATCCATGAACTCACAGCCATCTTTATCCCGTATCTTGTCGAGAGTGCGCAACGTCGCCTCCCGCACGGTACCCTCCATCTTCGATACGGGCCCGGGCGCGAAAATAGGGTTGAGCAGGGTCCTGAAGAAAGTATGGTCCGGGGGATCCTGCTCCGCCGGCACCTGGTTCCAGCTCTCGCCGATCATCTTGGCCATCGAACTGAAACCCTTGTTGGAAAAGTGTTCGGTATCGTTGTAGACCGCCTTCATATCCGCCA
>DGNJ01000049.1:0-19706 GCA_002388905.1 Cellvibrionales bacterium UBA4495 | reverse complement strand
TGACAGGCGCCGGGAACAATCCGCTCGAAAGGGTCTTCCTCGACCCATTGTCCCATAATCAGCGGGAAATCCTCTACCAGATCCCCAGGCACGTGAGCCGGGATATCGACGTTTTCCTGTGCTTCTAATTCCATGTAAATACTCCTTTTCAGATCGCTGACCGACAACCGGCCCCGGATCGACAGTTGTTTATATTCAGGGCGATGCCCGCCATTCCGAGACAGCCAAAATTGACCGTACCGTTCACTTTTATTATGATCGCGTGGCTAGATAATTCAAGCAGTTTGGAGACGGGTTGTTTGACCCACATCAAAAGGTCTTATGGCCATATTCCCTCCCATTCCCTATCATGCCCGACCGACTCAGGATGCGACGGAAACGCCGGCCATGGCCAAAACAGACGCTACCAGAGGTGGCAAACATTGAAAGATCGTCACTGTATTATTATCGGCGGCAGTCACGCCGCCGCCCAGCTCGCGCCCAGCCTGCGACAGAACGGCTGGGACAGCGATATCACCATTATCGGCGCCGAACCGGTATTGCCCTACCACCGCCCCCCGCTCTCCAAGACCTACCTGTCGGGGGACAAGAATATCCACGATATCCTCATCCGTCCCCACAGTTTCTACACGGATAACGATATCCATACCATGCTCGGGGACCGGGCCGAGTCGATTGACCGGAAACGAAAAGTGGTGGTCATGGCCGATGGCGCGGAGATCCCCTATACCAAGCTGGCCCTGACCACCGGCTCCCATGTCCGCAAGATCGGACTCCCCGGTGTCGACCTTGGCGGCGTGTTCTATCTGCGGGAACTGGACGACGTGGACAGGATTCGCCATTACGTGGGTCGGGGCAAGAAAGCGGTTATCGTCGGCGGCGGCTACATCGGCCTGGAAACAGCCGCCGCCCTGCGCAAGCTGGGCATGGACGTCACTGTGCTGGAAGCCCTGCCTCGCGTATTGCAGCGTGTCACCGCGCCCGAGGTATCGGCGTTTTACACGCGAATTCATCGCGAGGAAGGCGTCGACATTGTGACCGACACCGCCATTGGCTCCATACAGGGGAACGGCGACGTCAATGCCGTCACCTGCCAGGACGGCACGGTTCTCGACGCCGATCTGGTCATCATCGGTATTGGCATACTGCCGGCCACCGAACTGGCCGGGAATGCCGGCCTGGAAGTGGACAACGGCATCGTGGTGGATGAATTCGCCCGCACCAGCGACCACGACATCGTCGCCGCCGGGGACTGCACTTACCACTACAACCCCATCTATGACAGGCACCTGCGCCTGGAGTCGGTGCAGAACGCCGTCGATCAGGCCAAGGTGGCTGCCGCCACCCTGTGCGGCAAGCTCGAACCCTACAGCGCCCTGCCCTGGTTCTGGTCCGACCAGTACGACCTGAAACTCCAGATCGCGGGGTTGTCTCAGGGGTTCGATCAGGTGATAATCCGCGGCGACATTGAGACAAGCCGCAGTTTTGCCGCATTCTACCTCCGGGAAGGAAAGCTGATCGCCGTCGACGCGGTCAACCGGCCCAAGGAGTTCATGATCAGCAAACGTGCCCTCATGCACCATTTCTCGCCTGACCCCGTGAAGCTGGCCGACGACAGCCTCAAGATTCAGGACGTGCTGAAACCCTAAAACCTAATCAGAGCAGGAGTAAATAATGGCCCAGATCACTTTCATCAATGCCGACGGTTCGTCAAAAGAGGTTCACGTCGAGGCGGGGACCACCGTCATGCAGGCCGCCATGGATAACGGCATCGACGGCATCATTGCCGAGTGCGGCGGCGCCTGCAGCTGCGCCACATGCCATGTCTATGTTGACGAGTCCTGGCTGCCCAAACTGGAAGAGCCCTCCAGCATCGAACAGGACATGATCGAATGTGTCCTGGAGCCCGAGGACAACAGCCGCCTGAGCTGCCAGATCGTCGTCAGCGAGGACCTGGACGGTCTCGTGGTACGGGTACCCGAATCCCAGTACTGATTCACCGCGCCGGACACTTAGCCCAAGCGAAGTGTCCGGCCACCTTACCCCTCTCTCTATCGAAGTAACAACAGGACTGGCGTGCCGGCCTTCGTTTCCCAGGTTGCCGCCAAACGGCACCGCCGCTCTCCCCACCGCTAATGGCCTCAAACAACGCACAGCGATCCGGGTTTCGATCAACGGGGATGCCGGCTTGACCCGCGTTTGTTTCGAACGCCGGGGGCTGGGGGCTTCAATGTCGCATTACGCGGAGATGGCCAACTCATTGCGGACAACCGGCAGCACCTTTTCGGAAAAGACCCGCAGCGATGCTTTCTGCTGCTCGAGATGGCCCACCGAAAAACCCATGTCGACGACGCCGACGCCGCAATCGTGCAGAGCTTTAAAGCGTTCGATAACAGTATCGACGCCACCCAGGAAATAAGGCTCCGACACCAGTTGCTCGATGGGGGGTCCGCCCATGGTTTCGGACTGAAGCATCGACTTTTCCCTGGCCTTGAGTCCCAGGTAATCGTCGAAAACCGACTGGGCTTTGCCGTCGGTTTCGCCGACACAGGCAATACCCCGGTACAGGACATTTTCGTGCGTGGGCTGCCAGCCGGCCTTGGCACACTCCTCGCGATAAAGCTCAACGAACTGTTCGACCATTTCGAGGGGCGCAAAGGAAAAGGCGATGCCCATTTTGCGCCTGGCGGCAAAAATCACCGATTCCTTGCTGTTGCCCGAACCGTACATCGGCGGATGCGGATATTGCTGGATACGGGGCCAGACGGAAATCGTGCTGAACTGATAGTGTTCGCCCTGCCAGCTGAAGGGCTCCTCTTCCCGCCAGGCCTTCATGATCAGGTCGATGCCTTCCTGGGTCATGCTCCGGGTCGCTTCCGCCGGGGTATCGTAGGTGTGGTGCTCATTGGGTGTCCCGCGCAGGAACAGCACCACCACCCGGCCGCCGGTGAGGTTGTCGAGCATGGCGACTTCCTCCGCCAGCCGGATAGGATTGTTGAGGGGTACCAGAGGGCCCAACAGGGCGATGGTGGCTTTTTTTACTACCTGGGACAGGGCCGCGGCCAGGACAATGGGGTTGGGGGTCATCATGTACGCCGCGTAGTGGTGTTCGGCAACGCTGACCCAGTCGAATCCCAGCTCCTCGGCCAGTTGCGCCATCTCGACAGCGTGGGCGACGGACAGGCGGGATACATCGGGTTTACAGATCCTGGGAGCCACCGGCCAGATATCCAGATCCGGTGCCGGCCCCTCATAGCTGCTCATGGTGAGATAGGAAACTTTCATAATGTGCTCCTGGGCGTTTGCTCGTTGCTTGGTCTTATTATGCATAAATTGTACTTGTATGAATTATAGGCCCCCTGGTAGTTTACTCAACTGTTTTTTACCTGTGTGTCGATACTTACTATTCCCGGTCCGGGGTAGCAGCGGACGCCATTGTCGCCGAAACACCGCCACGTCTACCCAATATTGGGGAAAATCGATACACTCAAGCCAAAATACGGATTCGAAAACCAGGAAAGTCAATAAAACAAGCGCCGACTGCCACCCGTTATTTTCGACATACCACAAACACCAGGGGATTGATAATGCCAACCACTGAGAACCTTTTGCGAGGCTTTTTCCAGGTGGGCTATGCCACCACCGACCTGGATCGGGCCATGGCCATGTTCGGGGATACCTTCGGTATCGGCGAGTTCGCCCAGATGCGCGACCTCCCCTCCCAGGCCCCTCACGGCGGCGAAATGGTCGCCAGCTTTGCCCTGGCCTATGTGGGCGACACCATGATTGAACTGATTCAACCCATGGGTGGTGACGATGCAATGCTCCGGGATTACCTTCCGGACAACGGTTTCGCCGTCCGCCAGCACCACCTGGCCTATTCCCTGCCCTCCATGGTGGACCTGGAAGCAACCGAACAGGCGCTGAGAAACAAGGGTATCGATATCGTGATCAAGGGAAAGGGCATGGATATCGTCGATTTCTTTTACGCCGACACCCGGCCCCAGTTGGGCCATTACAGCGAATACATCTACCTGTCGGAAAAGGGGCGGGACGCATACGAACAACTGCCCCATTATTGATTTCCAAAACCACAAATCCGAGCCGATACTGCGAGAAGCCAAGATGACCAATAGCGAGCCAATGCCCGGCACTCTTGCCGAACCACTGACCCTGGACACGCTGCTGCGCGCCGCCGAAAAATCCACCGGCCTCGACAACTGGGGAGAAGACCAGACCTTCCAGATCGGTCTGGAACAACTGGTGAAGGCGGTAGAGGCCATGGACCCGTCGCCGGAGTTCCGGGCCAATGTCCACAACAGCCTGGTGCAGACCCTCGGTTTGCGCCTGCACATGGTGGACGATGCCGTCAAAAACCCGGAGATCACCCGCGCCAGGATCGAGAAACCGCTGATTATCGTGGGCCTGCCCCGCACCGGCACCACCATCCTCTATGACCTGCTGTCCCTGGATCCCGCCCTGCGCTGGCCCCGGGAATGGGAAACCTTCATTCCCTGGCCGGCGCCGGAAGCGGCGACCATGGATACGGACCCGCGCATCGAGGTCATCAACAGCCAGTATCGGGCCATGCTGGAAAAGGCCCCCGAGCTGGAAACCATCCAGCGCTTCGATGCGACCCGCCCCGGTGAGTGCAACCACATCTTCACCCACCACTTCTCCAGCACCAACTTCTCCGCTGAATGGTCCGTGCCCACCTACCAGGAATGGTACAACCGCAACAGGATTCCCGGTCACTACGCCACCCACAAGCGGGTTCTCCAGCAGTTGCAGTGGAAAGGTCCCAGGGGCGACTGGTTGCTCAAATCACCGGAACACCTGTTCGACCTGGAGGGCCTGCTGGACACCTACCCCGATGCCCAACTGGTCTGGACACACCGGGACCCGGCGCTGACCCTGTCGTCGATTTCCAGCATGATCCATGCCCTGATCAAGGCCCAGGGACTTTCCGTGCCCAAGGAAAACGTGGGCGCCATGATGTGGAACACCTGGCAGGTCGGCATGGGTCGGGGCACCCGCAGCCGCAACGACGACCCGCGCATCGAGAATGCCATCCTCGACCTGGCCCACCGGGACGTGGTCAGGGACCCGGTCGCCGCCGTGAGAAAGATCTACGATCACTTCGGCCGCGAGTTCAGCGAGGAACACGCCCGCCTGATTGACGATTTCATACACAACAACCCGGCCGCCTCGCGCATCGGCAAGCACAAGCACAGCCCGGAAGAATATGGCCTGGATGTCGGCGAGATCCGCGAGAAACTGGCCGGTTACTACGACCGCTTCGGCGATTTCTGCAAGCGACCCAACGAGCCCTGACCGGAACCGAACGGGTTACAGACACCTTCGAGATTAACTGCGCCGTCCCGAACTCAGCCCGGGACAGACAAGGCTGGCGCCATATCCGGGAAATGGCCGGGAAGGCGCCTGGCGCTCCCTCTAGAAATTTGATTAATGCCTCGCCATTGCTCAAAATAGCCGGCTTGTGCACTTGCCACCGAACAACGAACCACCATAGGAGCGCAGTGAATGTCGGGTTTCGATAAAGTCGTCAACAGCTATGAAGAGGCCATGGAGGGACTGGCGGACGGCATGACCGTTCTCGCCGGTGGCTTCGGCCTGAGCGGCATCCCCGAGAACCTTATCAACCAGATCAAGAAACTGGGCGTCAAGGATCTCACCGTGGTTTCCAACAACTGCGGCGTCGATGGCTTTGGCCTGGGAATTCTGCTCGAGGACAAGCAGATCAAAAAGATGGTGGCCTCCTACGTGGGCGAGAACAAACTGTTCGAGCGACAGATGATGTCCGGGGAACTGGAGGTGGAACTGACCCCGCAGGGAACCCTGGCCGAAAAACTCCGTGCCGGTGGTGCGGGGATCCCCGCCTTCTTTACCGCCACCGCCTATGGCACCCCCATCGGCGAAGGCAAGGAAGTGCGGGAATTCCACGGCAGGCCCCATATTCTCGAGCAGGCCATTACCGGCGACTTTTCCATCGTCAAGGCCTGGAAGGCGGATCGCTACGGCAACGCCATCTACCGGGGCACCGCCCGCAACTTCAACCCGGAAATCGCCACCGCCGGCAGGATCTGTGTCATGGAAGTGGAAGAGATCGTCGAACCCGGCGAACTGGACCCCAACTATATCCACACACCGGGTATTTTTGTCGACCGCCTGATTCAGGGCACTTTCGAAAAACGTATCGAGCGGCGCACCGTCCGCGAAGCCTGAGGGAGACCAGCACTATGTCACTGACACGGGAACAAATGGCAATGCGCGTAGCGCGCACAATCGAGGACGGCTCCTACGTCAACCTGGGAATCGGTATCCCCACTCTGGTGGCCAACTACATCCCCGAGGGCCGGGAAGTGATGCTGCAATCCGAGAACGGCCTGCTGGGCATGGGCCCCTTCCCCACCGAGGACGAAGTGGACGCCGACTATATCAACGCCGGCAAGCAGACCATCACCACCGTCAACGGTTCGTCCATTTTCTCGTCGGCGGAATCCTTCGCCATGATCCGGGGCGGCCATGTGGACATGACGGCCCTGGGTGCCTTTGAGGTGGACGTCAACGGCAATATCGCCTCCTGGATGGTGCCGGGCAAGCTGATCAAGGGCATGGGCGGTTCCATGGACCTGGTGGCCGGGGCCAAGAATATCGTCTGCATGATGACCCACACCGACAAGGAAGGGAACTCCAAGCTGCTCAAGCAGTGCAAGCTGCCCCTGACCGGTGCCGGCTGTATCCGCCGGGTACTGACCGACCTGGCTTTTGTCGAAATCGATATCGAAAACAGCCGCTATATCCTCCGGGAAACCGCGCCCGGCGTCTCCCCCGACGAGGTCGTGAGCAAGACCGAAGGGGAGATGATCGTTGCCGACGATGTCCGGGAAATGGACGTCTGATACCCGCCTCGCCACCCGCTCCGCCCGCCGGGCGGGGCGGATGAGCGCTGCGCACCACCGATTCCACACCAGCCAAAGCCCGATCCATTGACCGGCGTCAAGCCCGTCGTTTTCCCGGAATGGGCGCTTTGTGCGATAATTGTCCTGTGAAGGTTACAGAACCGGTGATCGATTTATGAGCGCAGCCAATCCCTATATCCTGCTCGGCGGCGAGGACGGCGTCCGCAAGCTGGCCAATGCCTTTTACGACGTCATGGACGAACTGCCGGAAGCACGGACCATCCGCAATATGCACAAGGAGAACCTGGATCAGGTCAAGGAACACCTGTTCATGTTTCTCACCGGCTGGTTTGGCGGACCGCCCCTGTATTATGAGGCCAAGGGCACGGTATGCCTGACCGAACCCCACCGCCCCTACCACATCGGTCCCGAAGAGCGCGACCAGTGGCTGATGTGCATGGACAAGGCCCTGGACCGTATCGGCGCCAGCGACGAACTCAAGGAAATGGTCAGGGAGCCCTTTTTCCAGCTTGCCGATACCGTGCGCAACAGGGACAGTTCCGAGCGGCCCAAACTCCCCGATAACGTTATCGCGGTGGGCTGACAAGACGGGCGGCCGGGTCCTGCGGCTCGGGGAAGTGCTCCTTGCGCTCCCTGCGACTACCGCTGGCAGGGCCGGTCTTGCCTAGCCCTCTGCGCCCGCCCCGGACTTTTCCCTGAAGACGCTACGCAGATCCCGCTTGAGTATCTTGCCGCTGGGGTTCTTGGGAAGCGCGTCGACAAAATAGACCCGCTTGGGCACCTTGAACGGCGCCATTACCCTGGCGCAATGGTCAACCACCTGCGCCTCGGTCAGTTCACTGTCCCGCCTGCGGACCACCACGGCCGTCACCGCCTCCACCCACCGGGCATCGGGCAGCCCGATCACCGCCACCTCCGCCACCTGGGGCAGTTGATAGACGACTTCCTCCACCTCCCGGCTGGCGACGTTTTCACCGCCGGTCTTGATCATGTCTTTTTTGCGATCCACCACCCGGATATAGCCCTCGTCATCGACGACAGCCAAGTCGCCGCTATGGAACCAACCGCCCCGAAATGCCTCCCGGGTCTTTCCCTCGTCGCGGTAATAACCATCCAGCAATTGGGGCGAGCGGTGGACGATCTCGCCGATCTGCCCGGCAGCCACGTCCGTACCCTCGTCGTCCACCACCCGGGTCTCGACATTGATCACCGGCCGCCCGGCGGCCCCGGCCTTGCGCAACTGGTCCTCGGGCTTTAGCACGACCGCCAGGGGCGCGATCTCGGTCTGGCCGTAGCAATTCCAGAGACGCAGTGCGGGCAGCCTGTCCTGGATTTCCCGGAGGATTTCAACCGGCATGGCCGACGCCCCGTAGTATCCCTTCTCCAGGGTCGACAGATCGGTGGCCTCGAACCGCTGCGAGCGCAGCAGCCCGATCCATACCGTCGGCGGTGCGAAAAAGGAATTGATGCGGTGGCGCTCCATCAGTTGCAGCAGGTTATCCGGATCGGGGCGGGCCGTGATCACATGGCCGGCGCCCACGTAGATACCGGGCCCGAGATACACATCAAGCTGGGCACAGTGGTAGAGAGGCAGGGCGTGGAGGATGTTGTCCCGGGCCTCGATCTCGATATCGACGACACAGCTCACGTACTGCCAGATAACCGCCTCGTGGCTGAGCATGGCGCCCTTGGGATGCGACTCGGTGCCGCTGGTATAAATAATCTGCGCCAGGGAGCCCCCATGAATCCCGGTCCCCGGGGGCGATCCGGGCGCATCCGCCAGTTCGCGAAAATTCCGCATCGCCGGTACCGGCTCGGACGGGTGCTCACCCGGTAGCCAGAGAAGCTCCTCCACACCAGTGCCGGCGGCGGCCCGCTGGCCGGTCCCGGCATGCTCACTGTCGACACAAAGCCATTTCGCACCGGAATGGTCGAGAATGTAGCCAATCTCTTCGCGGTTGAGCATGAAATTGATGGGCACGAGCACCGCGCCCCGCCTGGCCAGGGCAAAACGCAGGGCGACTACCGCGTGGGAGTTGCGCGACAGCACGGCAACCCGGTCTCCCTCGCCGACGCCATGCCGCGCCAGGGCTGCCGCAAGGGCGGAGCAGATTCCTTCGAGACGGGCATAGGTCCAGGCTGTGTCGCCGCAAATCACCGCCGTTTTATCCGGCATCCGGGCGGCCGTTCGCGTCAACAGGTCGCCCAGTGTCTGCCGTCGTAGTTCCCCGGCCATGGCTTGCCCCTCAATTGGTGGAATTTTTTTCCGGGTGCCGGTTCTAAGCCTGGCGACCGGAAACGGTCCTGCAGGCTCCCCGGAGCAGATAGCGGTAGAAACGCTCCCTGATTCCCCTCGCCCGGTCCAGTCCCATCCGTTCCAGAATGGCGTTTTCCCGTGCGCTCCCGCTCCCGGCAAAAAAACCGGATGCGGCCAGGCGGGCGAGGACCAGCCGCCTGCCCTGGTTTTGCCGAATCCCGTCCAGAACCGGCAGCAATTCCCGTTCCGTTTCAGTGTAATCCGAACCAAAAGGAAAGTCCGGAAATTCCCCTGCCGGGACAGCCGCGAAAGCGGGGCGAATCGCCTCCGGCAGGTTGTTGCGGTGCGGCGCGGGAATCCGGTAACCGGGTTCGATTTTGCCGGCCTTCCTGGCCTTTTCCAGCAATTCCTCCTGAAAACGGGAATCGGTGACTGCCAGCATGGCGGCGATCACATCCCGGTCGGTGCGCCCCCGCAAATCGGCAACGCCGTACTCGGTCACCACCATATCCCGCAAATGCCGGGGCACTGTCGTGTTGCCGTAGGTCCAGCGGATATTGGAGACGGTCCTGCCGCCACTTTCGCGGGTGGCGGGAAGAACAATAATGGAGCGGGCGCCCGCCAGTTCGAAGGCCTGGGCGGCAAAGTTGTACTGGCCGCCGACGCCGCTCACCACCTGGCCGTTTTCCAGGCCGTCGGAGATCACATCCCCCAGCAGGGTGGCCATCATGGCCTTGTTGACGAACCGGGCCCGTACCCGCCCCCTGCGCTTGGTGTCCTCGTCGCCGTAGAGCGCATTGACAAAATGAACGCTGCGCATGGCCAGTTTGTCCCGCTCGTCTTCGGCAAGCTCCCCGAGCCGGCGGTAGAAGGCCCGGCTGCCCAGAAAGAAGGCCGCATTGAGCACGCAGCCGTCCACTTCGCGCTCGAGTATGCCCGCGTCCCGTAAATCCAGGAAAGTTTCCACCAGCATTTCGCTGAGGCCGTGCAGGCCCTCGTCGAAGGGCTCCAGGTGCGATTCGGCGCCGGTTCCCGGCAAGCGTGCGGCCAGGTCCCGGAACAGGCGGTTGTTGCGGTGGCGGAGAATCAGGCAGTGGGCAACGGCGTCCCCCAGGGAACCGATGCCGATCTGCAGGGTGCCGCCGTCGGGAACCAGGCGTGCCACGTGCATGGCCGCCGCATAATCGCGCGGATGCACCGCCTCCCGGGGCGGGGCGAAAAGCGGAAACTGGCAGTCGTCCCCGGCGAGCAGGAAATCGCATTCCCCCCTCGGGATTTCGGCGTCCCCGCCCATAAAAGGCAATTCATCGTTGACCTGGCCCAGGAACAGGAAATCCGCCCTCCCCTCGCGCCGGGCCGCCAGCAGGTCGATACTGAGATCGGTATTGCAACTCAGGCTCAGGGACGCGCCGTCCGGCTCGCCAGGCCGCCGAGCCAACAACTGGGCGATCACGTTGACACCGCGCTCCAGCAGGTAGCCCAGGGCGTGGGTATAGTTGGCGCAGATGTGGTTCTGCTGCGCGCTGGCAACACCCAATTGGCTGCCGGCCAGGAAGAAGAACTCCTCAACGCGGATATTGGCCGGCAGGGTCCCATTGCGCCGGTCCCCGGCGTAGCGCAGTTCCGGGTACCCGCCGAACAGGCGTTCCACCACCGGCCCGAGAAAACGGCCCCGCAGATCGTCCCCGTACCGGGGTACTTCGGGTGTCAGGGCGGTAAGAATGGTCAGGGACAGGTGCGGATTCCGCGCCGCCCGGTTATAGAGCGCATTGGCCAGGTGATTGGCCTTGCCCAGTCCCAGGGGCAGTGCCAGTACGATGTTGGGCCCAACGCGATCGATGACGGCATCGGCGATACTGTCCGCCCGATCCACTGTGAGGGATTGCTCGTTGCTCACCGCAGTTGTTGCCAGCCTTTGTCCGGGGCGAACCGCGGGCCGTGCTCCTCGGCCAGCTTTTCCAGGGCGCCGACGATGTCGTCCACACCCCGCTCACGGGCATAGTGAAGGGGGCCACCGCGAAACGGCGCGAAACCGGTACCGAAGATCACCGCGGCATCCAGGGCATCCGGGTCCGCCACCACCTCTTCCCGCAGGCAGGCCACGCAGGTATTGAGCAGCGGCAGCACCAGCCGGTCCACCGTCCCTTTCGGCGGCGTGGCCGCTTCGTTCTTGCGGGGGCCGTCGTCGCTCCAGGCGTAGAACCCCCGGCCGGACTTGCGCCCGGTATCTCCTTTTTCCACTTTATCGCGCACCCAGGCCGGCACCTCGGGAATATCCCCGCCAAGGTTGTCGCGGAGCATCTCGGCCACGTCCAGGCAGATATCCAGGCCCACCTGGTCGGCCAGTTCGATGGGACCCATGGGCATCCCGAAATCTACCGCGGCCCTGTCCAGTGTTTCCGGGGCCATGCCCTCGTCCAGTAAAAGCATGGCTTCCAGCAGGTAGGGCGTGAGCACCCGGTTGACCAGAAAGCCGGGGGCGCTGCGCACCGGTACCGGCAGGCGGTCGATGGCCGCCACAAAAGCCCGGGCGCGGTCGCGAACCCCGGCATCGGTACCGTCATGGCTGACAAGCTCCACCAGCTGCATCCTGGCCACCGGGTTAAAAAAGTGCAGGCCCAGGAAGCGCGCGGGCTCCCTCACCTCGCTGCGCAGTGTTTCCAGGGGAATACTCGAGGTGTTGGTGGCGAGAATGGCGCCCGCTTTCATGCGTTCCTCGATTTCCCGATAGACGCTGCGCTTGATGTCGATTTTCTCCGGTACCGCCTCGATGATCAGGTCGGCCCGGGTTACGCCCGACCCACTGGTATCGGGAATCAGGCGATCCAGGATGTCGCGGGTGGCGATGTCGCTTCGATGCTTGCGCCGGCACAGTTGCCTGGCGCGCTTGACGGCGCCTGCGATCATGGCCGGGTCCATATCCGAAAGCGTAACCCGAAATCCGCTCAGGGCGCACCAGCCGGCGATGTCGCCGCCCATGGTTCCCGCGCCCACCACGTGAACATGGCCTATACCGCCCCCGTTATTTTCTCCCTCAGCCTTTTTCAGCGCTTCCCGGAGGAAGAACACGCGAATAAGGTTCTGGCCGGTCTTCGAGGTCACCAGCCGGGCGAAGGACTGGATTTCCTCCTCCCGGGCCCTGGCGACGTCGCCGGCATGGTGCTGCCAGAGGTCGATCAACTGGTAGGGGGACGGGTAGTGTTTGCGGTCGACTTTTTTTTCGGTGTTGACGATCATGCGCCGGGCGATAAGGGGCCTCACCCAGGCGCTGTCCAGGGCGGCCGCGTAGAAGGGCCGGCGGCTTCTGTTCACATCGCCCCGGGCGGCCGCGCGTACGGCGTTGGCCACGTGTCGCTCCTGGGTCACGGCGTCTACCAGGCCAAGCGCCCTGGCCCGGCGGGCGTTGACGGACTTGCCGGTGAGCATCAGGGTCATGGCGTCAACGGGATTGATCAACCGGGGGGCCCGGAAGGTTCCGCCAAGCCCGGGGTGCAACCCCAGCATGACTTCGGGAAAACCCAGGCTTGCGCCTTCGACGGCCAGGCGGTAGTCGCAGGCCAGGGCCAACTCCAGGCCGCCTCCCAGGCAGGGCCCGTGAATAACGGCAATGGTGGGCACCGGCAGCTCGGCCAGGCGGTCGACCNNCGATGACGTGCCCCCGCCGCAACCGTTCCGCCACCGAGGCGGTATCGGTTTCGCCCCGGAACATGCCCACGTCGGCGCCCACGCAGAAGCCGGCGCGCTTGCCGGAACGGAGTACCAGTGCCTTGGGAGGATCGTGCTCAAGAGTCTCCAGCACGAGATCGAGTTCCTCGAGCACCGCCTCGTCCAGGGTATTGGCACCGCTATCGGCCCGGTCCAGGAGCAGCCAGGCGATCCCGTCTTCATCCCGGGCCAGCCGCCAGTGCTGATGATCGACCTTCTCTGACGAGGCGGCGGGTCCCAGTTCCAGGCGGTCGCGATCCAGAAATGCCAGGCTGTCGGTGGTCACGGCTTCTCCCATTAAACGGTTTCGATAAGCATGGCGCCACCCTGCCCGCCACCCACGCACTGGCTGGCAATGCCCCGCTTGAAACCCTGCTGCTTCAGGCTGTTGGCCAGGTGCAGCACGATCCGGTTGCCGCTGGTGCCCACGGGGTGCCCCAGGCTGATGGCGCCGCCGTCGACGTTGAGTCGCTCGCGGGGCAGGCTGCCCAGGGCGCCGTCGAGGCCCAGCACCGAGCGACAGTATTCGTCGCTCTCCCAGGCTTTCAGGCAGGCCAGGACCTGGGCGGCGAAAGCCTCGTTGATTTCCCACAGATCAATACCGTTGAGGTCCGGCCCGCCATTGCGCTTGAGCAGTTCCGTGGCGCTGAGCACGGGCCCCAGGCCCATGATGGCGGGATCCAGCGCCGACCACTGACAGTCGACAATTTTGGCCAGTGGCTCCAGATCGTGTTTTTCCACCGCCGCTTCGGACGCGAGGATGACCCAGGAAGCGCCGTCGGTGATCTGGGAGCTGTTGCCGGCGGTGACCTTGCCCCAGGGTTTCTCGAAAACCGGTTTTAACATGGACAGCCGCGCCGGCGTGGTATCCGGCCGCACGCCGTCGTCCCGGCTGAAGCATTTTCCGTCGGTGGAAAAAGCGGGCACAACTTCCGAGGACAATCGCTCCTCTTCCTGGGCGCGGGCAAGCCGATGGTGGCTCTCGGCGGCGTAACGGTCCGCCTCGTCGCGGCTGATATCGAAGAGATAGCCGAGCAATTCCGCGGTCTGCCCCATGTTGAGATCGACAACCGGGTCCGTAAGCCCGCGCAACAGGCCGATAACCGGTTTGAAAAAAGCGGGCCTGAAACGGGCCAGGTATTTCAGGCGTTCGCCCAGGGTCCTGGCGCCGTTGAGCTGGGCGAACCAGTTCACGGCGCGCTGCCGGAAATACAGNNNNGCGCCGCCGGCCAGTACCAGCTCCGCTTCGCCGGCACGGATATCCTGGCAGCCCTTGTCGATGGAGAGCATCCCGGAGCCGCAATTGATTTGCACGGTGTAAGCGGGCAGGTCGCGACCCAGCCCCAGTCGCAGCGCGGCCACCCGCGCGGGGTTCATTTCCCCGGCCAGGACGTTGACGCACCCGAGAATCACCCGGTCGACGGCTTCGGCCGGGAAAGGCTGGCGGAGCAGAAGCGGCCGGCCACACTGGACGGCCAGGTCCACCGGCGTAAAGGGGCCGGGTTTACCCGTCGCGCGCAGGAAAGGCGTGCGGGCGCCGTCGACAATATAGACGGGGCGGGTCCTGCTTGCGGATTTTCCCTGCTTGGCTGGAGAGATAGAATCGTCCTCCCTACGGATACTTCCTTGAAACTAGATGGTATTGGCCGGGGAAGCAAGCTCTAAGGTGGAAACCGGGCGCCTCAGACCGGCCGCCATTGATCCAGGCCAATAAAGCGCAGGCCGCGATCCACCAGGGCCGGCAACACCGAAGGCAGTACTGCCGCCGTCCGTTCCGGGTGATTGTGGCGTCGCCGGCCATCGTGAAGCAAAACGATATCTCCCGCCGCTGCCCCCTGAAGGCGGCGTCGTATCCCCCGGCGGGTCGCCAGGGGTCCCCAGTCGATGACGGAGCGGCTCCACAGCACGGTCATCATACCGTGGCCGGCGGCTGCATCGAGCATAACCGCATGGCGCTGCCCGTAGGGCGGACGGAACCAGCGCGGCGCCACGCCGGCAATATCCGCAATCACCTGCCGCGACAATGCCACTTCGCGCCTGAGTGTCGAGTTCGCCAGGAACCAGGCCCGGCGATGGCTGTAGCAATGGCTGCCAAGGCTGTGCCCTTCAGCGACAATCCGCCGCACCAGTCCGGGCCAGTTGCGGGCAGCGGTGCCCAATACGAAAAAAGTCGCCGGGCAGCCGTGCTCGGCCAGAATATCCAGAATCCGGGGAGTGTGGTAGGGATCGGGGCCATCGTCGAACGTGAGCGCCACCCGGGGCCCGTCAATGTGACTGAGCAATTTGTTCGACAACACCGTGCCGGGATGATTTGCCAAAATTGGTAATCAACTCCTGTCGAGTCATCCAGAAACCGTGGGGGTGCAAGCGCTTGCCCTCGCGCCGGGCCAGCGCCGGGAAAAAAGCGCGCAACAACAGGCGGAAATGCAGTGCCCGCAAACGGGTCCGCCAGTGGTCGGGCAAAGGCTCGATGACAAAACCCACTTTTTCACCGTGGGCGCGGAACCAGGTAATGCCGTGAAAGGCGACGATGGCGGAAAATTCAGGCTCGCTTTGCACCCGCGCGGCCAATTGTCTCAGCGAGGCAAACAGCTTGCTGCGAAAATCCAGTGCCCGACGGATGCCGGTACCGTCCCGCTCGCCCCGGTTGATAAAAGCCCCGTGATTGAAATGAAGGATCCCCAGCAAATCGCCCCGGCGGATCACCACACCATTGGGCAAACATTTATCGTCGGCTTTCCAGGGTTCCAGCGACAAACTGAGCAAAGAATCGATGCGGCGCACCCGGTGCCAGCGGCGCCAGATATTGTCGAAACAGCGGAAACACCACCGGAAGAAATTTGCTGGCCAGTGCCACAAGCGTGTGCTCATTTAATTGCCGCCTCGCGGACCGCCGTGCCGTCGGCGCACGCCATGATCATTTTCGCCACCTCCGAGGCACCATGCCGACGTCCCTGGGCCGCGGCCCGGTCCTGCCACTCGGTGAGTCGTCCCGGCTGCGCGAACAAACGTCCCAGATGGTCACCGAGTGCGCTGGGGGGCACCAGGCACCCGATCCGGTGCTGCTCGAGAAAGCGCAGGTTGTGACCCTCCTGTCCGCCCAGGGAGCAGGTGGCCAGGAAGGGTCGGCCACAGGCCAGTGCTTCGCTGACAGTCAGGCCGCCCGGTTTACCCACGACCACGTCCGCCGCGCTCATCAACAGCGACATGTCATCGGTCCAGTCGAAAACCTTGAGTGTGTCGGGATAGGCTTTTGCCAAACGATCCAGAATATGGCGATCCTTTGCCATTGTCCCGGGGGCATTGACCAGAAGCCGGACATTGTTCCGCGCGTCGGCGAGAATCTCCCGCACCGAGGCCAGGGTGCCGATACTCTGGCCACCCCCGGTAATCAGCGCCGTGGGCCGTTCGTCCAGGCCCAGTTCCCGCCGGGCCCGCTGCCTATCGCGGGGCTGTTCGAATGCCGGCATCAGGGGAATCCCCGTAACCCGTATACGGTTTGCGGCCACGCCCCGACGGGTGAGCATGTCGGCGGTGGCCGGGTGGGCCACGCAATAGTACCGCGTCGATCCGCGAACCCAGACGCCATGGATACCATAATCGGTGATGACCCCGATCAGGGGCTGCCTGACCGCACCGGTTGCGACGGCACGATCCAGCAGGGCGTTCGGGTACATCTGGGTGGCCACCAGCACATCGGGCCGACGACGCTGCACTTCGTCTTTCAGACGCTTGGCGAGGATGCGATAGATAAGCTGGAGCAAGCCGCGCAGCATGAGCCGGTTGGCCGGGTGGCGGCGGCTTTCGCAAACGCCGTTAACCAGGGTATTGATCAGCGCCGTGTCCAGGTTCCGGTAGGGCATGGCGTACCAGGGCCGGTCAGCGATTTCCGGGAACCAGCGCCTTTGCTGCTCGGCGAGAAAGCCGGCAATATCGGCATCGGCGGGCAGTTCCCCCGCCAGTTGCCGATACAGCTGACGGTCGAGATCGTAGAGGCGCTGGTAGAGAGCCGGCCGGGATTCGACCATGCGCAGATAGCCGTCCTTGATGGCGGCGCTGACCCGGGCATCGACAATGCTGTGGATGTCGACGGTCTCGGTCTCGATACCGTCCACCTGGCGGCGCAGGGCGATATCGATGGCCTCGGCGCAACGGGAGTGGCCCCTGCCCGGACTGGAAATCAAAAACAATACCTTCAACACTGCTCCCCTGTCTGCGTTCGCAGCGATCTTCCAGGAACCTCTAAACCGTTGCTTTCAAGTCGGGTCGTGCCCGGCCCGGCCTGTACCTTTCAACCGGCCTCCAGTCAGCCCGCCTCCAGAAGGTGGACGCTGAACCACTGGTTGGGATCGCACCAGGTGTGACGGGGCCGGAATCCCACGGAACCCGCAAGTGCGCGAAAGCCCGACACCGTGTATTTGTACGAATTCTCGGTATGGATCCTTTCTCCCCGGGCGAAATGGAAGTCCTCCCCCGCCAGGGTCACCCTTTGGGATTCGAGGCTTTCCAGGTGCATCTCGATCCGGCTCTCACGCTCATTGAAAAAGGCGCTATGGCGAAAACGCCGCGGCTCGAAATTACCCCGGGTCAGCCGATTGACGTGGTCGAGCACATTGAGGTTGAAGCGGGCCGTGATCGACTCGCTGTCGTTATAGGCGGCGGTCAGTATGTCGCTGTCCTTGCGCAGATCGACACCGATCAGCACCGCGCCGTCATCGCCGCAGGCCCGGTGCAGGTGTTTCAAGAAGCGCGCGGCCTGGTCGGGTTCGAAATTGCCAATGGTTGAACCGGGAAAAAACAACAGCCGCTGGCCGTCGGGCAGGGCTTCCGGCAGTTCGATCCCGTCGCTGTAATCGTCACAGACAGCATGCACGGTCAACCAGGGATAGCGCGAAACCAGGTGTCGCGACGCATTGAGCAGGTGGCTCTCGGTAATCTCTAAGGGAACATAGACGTCCGGCTTCAAGGCGTCGAGCAATAGCTCCACCTTTTCGCTGCTGCCGCTTCCCGGTTCAATCAGCATCCTTCCCCGGCCCGCTGCTTCAGCCATTTCTTCGCCGTGCTTGCGGAAAATCTCGCGCTCGGTGCGCGTCAGGTAATATTCCGGAAGCGCTGTTATACGGTCGAAAAGCGCCGCTCCCTCGCTGTCGTAAAAGTATTTTGGCGGAATGGATTTGGGCATCTGGCGAAGGCCGGTCAGGATTTCCGCCGCGGAATCTTCGGCCTTGCGCCGCCGGCAATAGAAATAAAAACGGTCGGGATCTTCGGCGGCAATATCCATGGGCTCCGGCGCTGCTGTCATAGGGTCCTTTCCTTTTGCGGTTTCGGTTGCCCTTTATTTATAGCCCGTCCGCTGCCATTGATCAAAGCGGTGTTTGATTAAAGTGGCTATTGATTAAAGCGAAATGGCGAGTCTCAGGCCGGAAAACTGCCAGCGATCCCCGGGATAGAAAAAGTTGCGGTAGGTAGCGCGGATATGTGCGGCGTCGCTGGCACAGGAGCCACCCCGAAGTGTCATCTGGTTGATCATGAACTTGCCATTGTACTCGCCGATCGCGCCCGCGGGCGGGCGGTACCCGGGGTAGGGCGCATAGGGCGACTGGGTCCATTCCCAGACGTCGCCCCACATTTGCGCGAGGCCGTCGCCCGCGGCGGGCTTCGGGCGAAGGCGGCCGGTTTCGACGAAGTTCCCGTCGATCGGCTCACGCGCCGCCAGCTCCCACTCCGCCTCGGTCGGCAGGCGCTTGCCGGCCCAACGGGCGAAGGCGTCGGCTTCGTAGAAGCTGATATGCGCGACCGGCGCGTCCGGATCGACCGGCTGGGTTCCGCGCAGCCCGAAAGCGACCCAGCCTTCGTCCTCCCGGCGCCAATAGAGCGGCGCCTCCCAACCCTCGCGCTCGGCGGCGCCCCAGCCGTCGGACAGCCAGAGCTCCGGCGTGCGATAGCCGCCGGCCTCGATGAAAGCGATCCACTCCCGGTTCGTCACCGCGCGGGACGCGAGCCTGTAGGGCGCGACATATGTGCGATGGCGCGGCGTCTCGCAGTCGAACGCAAAACCGGCGCCGTCATGTCCGACCTCGACGAGCCCGCCCGCGCAGTCGATCCATGTGAGCGGCGCGGGATCGGCGAGCGCCGCCGGGCCGGGCGCCTTGTAGGCCGGCTCCAGCGGATTGAGGGAGAGGAGGTGCAAGAGGTCGGTCAGCAGCAGTTCCTGATGCTGCATCTCGTGGTGGCAGCCGAGCTCGACCAGATCGAGCGGCGCGTCGCCCGCCCGGATCAGGTCTTCCAGCGCCGCGTCGACCCCGGCGCGGTAGGCCATGACCTCCGCGACCGTCGGCCGTCCGATCATGCCGCGCTGCGCCCGGGCGAACCTTGGGCCGGCCTGCACGTAGTAGGAATTGAACAGATAGGCGAAGCGGTCGTCCGGCGAGCGGTAATGGGGCGCGTAGGGCCTGAGGATGAATTCCTCGAAGAACCAGGTTGTGTGCGCGAGGTGCCACTTGGCCGGGCTCGCGTCTTCCATGGACTGCGCGACCATGTCCTCGATCGGCAGGTCCGCGGTCAGGGATTCGGTCGCGGACCGCGTCTCGGTGAAGAAGTCGGGTATGGCGGAGGCGTCGCTCCGGGGCGTCGGTCGCATGGCATCCTCGTCTTCCGGGCGACATTTGAAGAGTAGCTAGGCGCGTCCGGCTGAATGTCGAGGCTGGCGCATATTGTCAATTTGTGAAAGCCTGCGTCCATGAACGCTGTGGAAGACCCGCGCGACGGACCGGTCCGTTACATGGAACGGACGCGGGAAT
>DGNJ01000050.1:16090-36835 GCA_002388905.1 Cellvibrionales bacterium UBA4495 | reverse complement strand
CCAGCACCATATCGAAAAACACGGTGAGGCCGAAGCATATAACGAGGATGGCGACGTCCCCGGGAGGCGCTGAACGCAGGGTGTGCAGGAAGTGCCTTGCCTCACTCATATTCCAGGCGATGATAAAGAGAAGCGCGGCGAGTGCGGCCATCGGAACCAGGCCAAGCAGCCCGGATAGGGCGACCACGGCAAGCAGGACAACGAGCGCATGCACGACGGCGGCAACCGGGGATCGCGCGCCACTTCGGATATTGGTTGCAGTTCTGGCTATGGCAGCCGTGGCGGTGATGCCCCCAAAAAGCGGCGCGGCGATATTGCCCAACCCCTGCCCGACTAACTCGGCATTGGGATCGTGCCTGGTTTTCGTCAAACCGTCTGCTACAACCGCACACAACAGGGATTCTATGGCACCCAACATGGCAATCGCCAGGGCCGGGCCCAAAAGCGCCCGTACCAATTCAAAGCTCAGCTGCAGTGGCTCGCCGCCGGGGCCCGGCAACAGCCATGGCGCCATGAACAATGGCGGAACGGGCGGGATTCCACTTCCCGTTTCACCGCTAACCTCCCAGGTAAAGCGTGAGGCTATGGTCTCCACGGCGACTCCCGCCTCCTGGCCGGCGAGCCAATGATTAATGCCATAAGCCGCAAGCGCCCCAACAACCAAACCGACAAGCGGAGCGGGAACCGGAATGTGGAGACGCGGCCAGAAGAGCATGACAATCAATGTAAATGCTCCCACGCTCACCTCCAGCGGATCGAGAGTGGGCAGGGAGGCGATAATAATCGACACATTATCGATAAAGTGCTGGCCAAGCCGGCCCGTCTCCAGGCCAAGAAAATCAGGAATCTGCAATACGGCAATGACAACCGCAATGCCGGCTGTAAAGCCAAGCACCACCGGGTATGGCACGAACTGGATAAGGCGGCCCATGCGGGCGAGTCCCAAAGCCACCAGGATAGCGCCCGCCATCATTGATGCTATAAGCAACCCGCCCAGACCATACTGTTGGACAATGGGGAAAAGGATAACAACGAAAGCGGCTGTCGGCCCCGACACATTGAAGCGGGCACCGCCAGTCAAAGCGATAATGGCCCCGGCCACAATCGCCGTGTAGAGACCGTGCTGGGGCGGGACGCCAGTGGCGATCGCCAGCGCCATCGACAGTGGCACGGCCACGGTACCAATGGTCAGGCCGGCCATCACATCCTTGCGCAAATCCGCGAGTCCGTAGCCCTCCCGCCACGCGACACGCAGACCCGTGGAAATGCCGGGCAGGTTAACTGAAAATCTTGGTCGAGACATACGATACCCCTTGCTGCCCCGCGTCCTCTCATTTCATGGCCGACAGGAAGGCTTCCCTCGGGAAGCAGAAAATATGTTAATAATATTAACATATAATTATAATAGCGGACACTCACGGGGCCGTCGTATCATGCCAGGGGTAGTGCCAGGGCATTGCCCCGACGGGGGAATGACATTAACATTTTATGTTAATGTCATAAGGCAATTCCCATGGAAAAGAAAACCGCTCGCCTCACTCTGCTCATCGACCCGCAAAAGAAACGCGCCTTTGAACAACTCTGTGCTTCGCAGGATCTGACGCCGTCGCAAGTGGTACGACAACTGATACGTGATTACCTGCGCCAACACGGGGTGGAATACGAAACACAGATGGCCAAAACCGGCGAAAACACCTCAAAGTGATCCCGGATCCCGCTTCCGGATAGCCACCCGGCCGCATGAGCAGCCGACCCTCGGGCCGGATTATTCTTCCCTTGCCGGGATTTCCTCGGGATTGAAATCCCGGATAAACATCTGCCACACCACCACAAACAATGCTGCGATCAACGGGCCGATGATAAAACCGTTGATGCCGAAGAGGGCCAGCCCGCCCAGGGTGGAGAGCAGCACCAGCCAGTCCGGCAGCTTGGTATCCCGACCCACCAGGATGGGGCGCAGGACATTGTCCGCCAGGCCGATCACCACCACACCGTAAACGACAAGAATGGTCGCCGCGCCCCACTGCCCCATGGCATAGAGATAGATGGCCGCCGGCAGCCATATAAGCCCGGCCCCCACCGCCGGGATCAGCGACAGTACCGCCATGGCCACGGCCCAGAGCACGGCGGCGGGCAGCCCCAGCAGCCAGAAAATGAATCCCCCGAGGGCGCCCTGAACCATGGCCACCACCAGGTTGCCCTTGACCGTGGCGCGGGTCACTTCCGCGAACTTGTCGAAGAGCATCTGCTCCCGTTCTGCGCCCAGGGGCAGGGCCCGGCCCAGCATGCTGACCAGGGTGCGCCCGTCCCGGAGGAGGAAAAAGGCCACATAAAGCATCAGGCCCAGATAGAGCACAAACTGAAAGGTACTCTGCCCCAGGGACAGGGCGTTCTGGGCCACAAAGCGGCTGGCCGTTACCGCGCTGTCGGCCGCCTGCTGCTTGAGGGAGGCCATGTCCATGCCCAGCTTGTCCAGCAGTGCCTCCAGTTGCGGCAGGGCATCGCGGATTTTATCGACCATGGCGGCCGGATTGATTTCCCCGGAGTCGATGCGCTGGTAGAGATTGGCGGCTTCCGCCACTACCGAGGCGAGGACCAGCAGCACCGGAATCACCACGGCCACCACACAGATCACCAGGGTGGCCAGGGCGGTGACATTGGGACGGCGCCCCCAGAGACGCTCGAGCCGGGATTGCAGGGGATGGAAAAGCAGGCCGATAGTGCAGGCCCAGAACAGGGGTGCGAAGAAGGGTTTGAGCAGATAGAAAAAGAGGCCGGTGATCAACACCAGCATCAACAAAAATGAGCGATGCTCCAGTTTTTCTTTCATCCCGATCCCGTTGCCCGGCTCCCCGATGCCAATCCCGGACTATATAGAGGCAGGCGCAGACCAACAAGGCGCAACATCCTCCCGGCATCGGTAACCGCTTCCGGAAATTGTCAGAGCCAGGCGGTAAGGCGCCAAAACCCGACCCGGCAATATGGCAAACCACCCCCGACCCGTTACACTGGCACCAGCGCACCCGGAGACTCACATTCGCCATGGAACGCCGCGTTCTGCTTCCCACGGTTCTGTTTTTACTGGCCCTGCCCGCCGTGGCAGAGACGGTCTTGAATGAACGCTTTTCCGTCTATGGCGACCTGCGTAGCGGCTACTACAATCTGCACCGGCAGGACCGGGACAACACAGCGGAAACCACCGAGGAATGGCGGGCCCGATTAAGAGCGGGCCTAAAATGGAAAGCAAGCACTCACTTTGAAGCAGCTGTCCGTTTTGCCGGCCGCTATTCCACCGAGCAGGACGACCACGGCTTCGACCTGGACTGGCATACCACCACCGCCACCGGCATGAGCCTCGGGGACTCGACCCTGGACGAGGCCTACCTGGCTTACAGGGAGGAAACCTGGTCCGTGACCCTGGGCCGCTTCCAGACCAAAAACGTGGTCGCCGGCGTTGCCGGCAAATCCCTGGACCGCAACGACAGCACCAATACCGAAATCACCTGGACCGACGGCATCCGGTACCAGACCGACCTGGCCAATGGCTGGCAGGGACAGTTCATCCTCGAGCACAACGACCGGGAAGGCCCCGCCAACACCAGGCGCCCGCCCCTGAATTTCACAGATACCGCGGCCCGCTGGTCCGCCTTCGCCAAACTGGAAAATACCGATGCCTTGGGCCCCCTGGTCCAGCGCAACCTCAGTATCACTTACCTGCCCGAGGCCCTGCATCGCATGGGCCCGACCAGCCAGACCACCACCGACTACTACACCATCACCGCCCGCACCGCCCTGCGCTGGCCCATGGCGCGGGCGCCCGGCGATTTTATGCTCGGCCTGGAAGCGGGCTACGCCCCGCAGACCCCGAAGGCACAGGCGCTCAACCTCATGGACTCGGGCGACAGCGACGGGCTCGGTTACCATATTGCCCTGAACTGGCTGGATTTCGCGCCCGGCCACAACATCGCCCTTATCGGTGCCCGCACCGGGGCGGGCTGGCTCATTTCCCCGGACTTCGCCCCCAATACCGACCTGCTGGAAGTCAGGTACCAATGGAAAATCGATAAAAACCAGCGCCTCGAAGCCCGCCTGCGCCGGCGCAGTGAACTGGAAGGCGTTACCGGCGCCCTGGATGACCGGGTGGATGTGGATGGCTATCTGAGATACACCTATAGTTTCTGAGCCCACGTCACCCCCGCATTACTGCCGCAACGGCGAAATTAGACCGGCCACACAAACTGGCGGTTCTGCCTGTCGCCAAAAGGTGTCACAATGGCCGCGAGACGCTAAACCAGAAAAACACCATGATCAGGGAAGCATTCACCAGACTACCGCGCTCCCGGAAACGACTGCTGGTTGTCACCTTCGACTTTGTCGCCATCGTCACCAGTGTCGTGCTGGCATACGCTTTCCGCATGGAATGGGACTACCTCAGGTACCCCGAGAATTATCTTGTCTACGCCTTCCTGATGCCCCTCACGACCCTGCCCTTTTGCTACCGGTCCGGCTTTTACAGCGCCATTACACGATACAGCGGCATCGAGATCATCGGGGGCATCGCCCGCAACATTGGCTTCGGGCTGATCACATTCCTTGCCGTTGTCTTCCTGTGGCCGGACAGGCCCCTGATACCCCGCTCGGTGCCCGTGATCTACGCCTTCTTTGCCATCCTGCTGATAACCGGTTCCCGGTATGCCGTGGGGCTTTGGCTCACCGGCGAATCCGGGAAAAATATCGTCTACCGCATGCTGGGCCTGAACGGCAGGGACATTGCCAAGGGCATTCCCATTGCCATCTACGGCGCCGGTTCCGCGGGCCGCCAACTGCTGGCCGCCCTCAAGAGCGGCATTACCTACCATCCGGCGGCCCTCATCGACGACGACAAAACCCTGCACGGCACCATCGTCAACGGCGTAAAGGTGTATCCGTCCGAAAAAGTTGCCGACCTGGTGGACCAGTTCCACATACAGCAGGTTTTGCTGGCCATACCCTCCGCCAGCCATAGTCAGCGGAGACAGTTGATCGAAAAACTGGAAGGCATTCCCATCCAGGTAAAAACCATGCCCGGCCTGGACGAAATCGCCCAGGGCAAAGTCGATATCCAGGAAATCCGCGATGTCCCCATTGCCGATATCCTGGGCCGGGAACCGGTCGCACCCCGACCCGAATTGCTGGCCAAATGCATCGAGAACAAGGCGGTCATGGTGACCGGGGCGGGGGGCTCGATCGGTGCTGAGTTGTGCCGCCAGATTATCCGGCTTAACCCCCGCACCCTGGTCCTGTACGAGATCGCCGAGTTCCCCAATTACAGCATCCATGCCGAACTGGAAAAAATTGCGGACAAACTGGACATAAAAACCCAAGTCGTTCCGGTAATGGGTTCCGTCAGCCACCCGCCCCGCCTGCTTGAAGTGATGAATCATTTCGGCATCGACACCATCTACCACGCCGCCGCCTACAAGCATGTGCCCATGGTGGAATACAACTCGGAACAGGGTTTTTACAACAACCTGATCGGCACGCTCTATACCGCCCAGGCGGCGATTATCAACCAGGTGGAGAATTTCGTACTGGTTTCCACCGACAAGGCGGTAAGACCCACCAACATGATGGGGGCCACCAAGCGCCTCTCCGAGCTGGCTCTTCAGGCCATGAGTGAAGAACGGGAAATCGCCCTGTACCGGGCCCGTGCCTACGACCTGGAGCCGGGCGCCAAAGTACCCAACAATACCCGCTTTACCATCGTTAGATTCGGCAATGTACTGGATTCTTCCGGCTCCGTTATTCCCAAATTTCGCGAACAGATCCGGGAGGGCGGGCCCGTCACCGTCACCCACCCCGATATCATCCGCTACTTTATGACCATGGAGGAAGCCGCCCAACTGGTCATACAGGCCGGTTCCATGGGCGAGGGCGGCGACGTGTTTTTGCTGGACATGGGCGAACCCGTGAAGATCGCCGACCTGGCGGAGAAACTGATTCGCCTTTCGGGCCTGAAACTCAAATCCAGGAACTCTCCCGGCGGCGATATCGAAATCCGTTATACCGGCCTAAGGCCAGGCGAAAAACTTTACGAGGAACTGCTGATTGAAGATTCCGCTCAGCCAACGGCCCATGAAAAAATATACCGTGCTGGGGAGCACGAAATACATTGGGACGATTTTATTGATTTAGTAGTGAGTTTGCGGAAAGCCTTCGAGCATAAAGACCATCAAACCGTTGTGCGGTTGCTTGGCCGCCGTGAAATTGATTACCAACCATCCGGAGGAATCAGCGACTGGCTCTCTACACCGCCATCTCCGAAAGGACGCGAGCTCCCCCAATCAGCAAAGGCTTGAAAAACCAGCTCCTGGCGGTGATCGAACTTTGAACCACAATTTCAAACGTACCAAGCGTAATACAGGATGACATCTCGTTGAAGATTCTGCTGTTGAGTTTTTATTATCCACCGGATTTGTCGGCCGGTTCATTTCGTGCCTCGGCTCTCGTTAGCGCCTTACTGGAGAAGCTGCCTCAAACAGGACATATCGAGCTGATTACGACGATGCCAAACCGCTACAACTCGTATCGTCAGGTAGCCAACGACAATATCGAAGAGCACGAACAACATCCCCGCCTAACGATACACCGCGTGGCCGTTCCCCAACATCAAAGCGGAATGAAAGATCAATCGAAGGCCTTCTTAAACTATGCCAGAAGTGTTCTGCGTATTACGCGCAACCAATCGGTTGACCTGGTTTTTGCCACCTCATCTCGGTTGATGACCGCCGCCCTAGGTGCCTTGCTGTCTCGTCGTCTCAAGGCCCCTCTGTACCTGGATATTCGCGATATTTTCGTCGAAACCTTAAGGGATGTGCTTTCGCCCAAAATAAGCTGGCTGGCCAAACCGATCTTCGGACCTGTCGAAAGCTGGACAATACATTATGCCACGCGGGTTAATCTTATAATGCCCGCGTTCCTGGGCTATTTTGAATCGAAATACCCTCGGCGTACTTTTTCGGTTTTTACCAATGGTATTGACCCTGAGTTTCTCGACTGGACACCTGAGTCTAAATTCCGGATCATCAATGACCCGCTGACAATTGTCTATGCCGGGAATATGGGTGAGGGACAGGGGCTGCATAAAATAGTTCCGGCATTGGCCAAACGTCTTGAGGGACAAGCCAGGTTCGTGCTGGTAGGAGATGGTGGGAAGAGGCTCCAGCTAGAAAATGCACTGGCTGAAAGAAACTGCAAAAACGTTCAAATACGAAATCCGGTTTCTCGCACAGAACTGATTGAAATTTACCAACAGGCAGACGTTTTTTTTCTTCACCTCAATGACTACAATGTTTTCCTCAACGCCCTACCGTCCAAGCTCTTCGAGTACGGCGCGCTTGGCAAACCAATTCTCGCGGGGGTATCGGGCTATGCTGCCCGATTTATCCAGGAAAATCTGGATAATGCCCAAACATTTACGCCTTGCTGTCCCGAAGAAGGTATAAAAGCTTTTTTCGCGTTGCGGCGCGAAACTTTTCCACGCGAGAAATTTGTCGAGACATTCGACCGTCGGAATATCATGCGCAATATGGCCGACGATGTGCTGATTACAGCAAAAGAACCAGATAGTATCGTCAGATGAAAATCTTGATAACAGGTTCTTCAGGGTTTCTCGGCCAGGGTCTGCTGGAAAGTCTGAGACAGGATTGCGGCAGGGAAGTGCACCTCGCACTGCATCGTTTATCGAGCATCGAACCGATGAAGGACCTTCCCCATACACTGGTGGGAGAGATCCGGCCCGACACTAACTGGCGAAGTGCACTGCAGGATTGCCAGGCAGTGATTCATTGCGCCGCCCGCGTTCATCTCATGGGCAACAATGAACCGAACTCACTGGCGGCTTATCGAGTCGTTAATACCCAGGGGACTATAAACCTGGCACGGCAGGCGGCAGAAGCGGGTGTCGGTCGCTTTGTCTTTATCAGTTCCATCAAAGTTAACGGTGAAGAGACGATGATCGATACACCGTTTACTGCCGATGACAACCCCAAGCCGCTGGACGCCTATGCAATTTCCAAATTTGAAGCCGAGCAGGGCCTTTGGTCGCTGGCCGATGAGACAGGTATGGAGATCGTAATTATCCGGCCGCCGCTGATCTACGGCCCAGGAGTCAAAGGAAACTTCGAAAGTCTTATGCGTTGGCTTTACCGGGGGCTACCGTTACCCTTCGGAGCCATTCGCAACAAGCGCAGTCTGGTGTCGCGGAGCAATCTGGTCGACCTCATAGCGACCTGCCTGGATCATCCAGCCGCCGCCAACCAGGTTTTCCTGGCGGGAGATGGCGAGGATTTATCCACGACCGAACTGTTGCACCGTACCGCCAACGCCCTGGGCAAACCGGCCCGGCTTGTCCCGGTGCCAGTCAGCCTCCTTGAACAGGTTGGCGGCTTACTGGGCAAGCGGGACCTGATCCACCGTTTGTGCGGCAGTCTTTACGTAGACATCGGCAAAACCCGATCACTATTGGAATGGCAACCGCCGGTATCGGTGGATGATGCTCTTGAGGAAACCGCACGGGCTTTTCTACATAGTCATAAATCATTATGACGCCTGCAAAGTTTAAAATAATACGTGTGTTCGACTTCCTTATCGCAACGCTCGGTTTGCTGATAACATTTCCGGTTTTGCTGATCATTGCGCTGATTGGTTATTTCGATACCGGGTCCCCTCTATATCGCCAACAACGCGTTGGCCGGCATAAGCAACCCTTTGTGCTTATCAAGTTTCGCACCATGAAGCCGGATACCACATCAGTAGCGACTCATCTGGCCGACGCATCGTCCATAACCCCCATGGGTCGTTTCCTGCGAAGCAGGAAACTTGATGAACTGCCCCAATTGTGGAATGTGCTCAAGGGCGAGATGAGCCTTGTGGGTCCTCGACCGTGCCTGTTCAACCAGGACGAGCTGATTGATGAGCGGGATAGCCGACACGTGTTTGAGGTCCGTCCTGGCATTACCGGCCTGGCCCAGATCCAGGGTATCGACATGTCCACGCCCAGATTACTGGCGGAAACCGACCAGCGAATGGTAAAAGAACTGACTGTCCGGAATTACTTCCACTACATTACGCTCACCCTGCTGGGCAAGGGCGCTGGAGATCGGGTGAGGCGATAAAGCGGTTTGGTATATTTTTTCTGTAATTTCTACCAGTTACATTTTATCGAAAAAGACGCCGATCATGGGAATTTGTACACAACGAAGGAGTTGCAGGCCGCAGCGGGATTTCTAATAAACTGTGTGTTACTGAGCCTCTTCGATCAGGGTTTCGACTATCCGCACTGATGCATCTCCGCCACCGTAAAGCGAGTTATTGTCCTCAACATTTCGCCCATAATGTCGCTTGACGGCCTCGAATATTGCAACTGCATCTGCACCCACCAATTGGTTGGCGCCAATTTCCACCAACTCAACCCATTCCGTCTGATCGCGCAGCGTAACGCAGGCCCGGCCAAAGAAGAAAGCTTCTTTCTGCAAGCCACCGCTGTCGGTCATTACGAGTCCACAATGAGCGAGCAACCAGAGCATTTCCAAATAACCGACAGGATCGATGGTTTTTATCTTGATATCAAGACCAAGCTCCTGTATTGCCGCCCGTGTGCGTGGATGGAGCGGTAATATGACCGGTGCAATATTTTTATGGACCTGGTTCAGTGCGTTCACAAGGGACGACAGCCGACCGGCATCGTCGGTGTTTTCAGCCCGGTGCAGCGTGGCGAGAATAAACTCGCCGGGCACACTCACCTCCTTCGGGCATCTGGCATGTTCGGCAAAAAATAATGCTGCATCCTGCATAACATCACCCACCTGAACAACTCTGGCGAGCCTATTTCTAAAACCCTCTTGCTCAAGATTGCCAACAGCCGAACTGGTTGGGCAAAACAGCAAGTCGCTTACCTGATCGGTCAAGATTCGGTTGATTTCCTCTGGCATATTCCTGTTAAAGCTTCGCAATCCCGCTTCCACGTGGGCCACAGGAATACGCAGTTTGGCCCCCGCCAGCGCTCCAGCCAGGGTGGAATTCGTATCCCCGTAGACCAAAACACGATCCGGTTTTTCTTCCAGCATCACCGCCTCAAGTTTTTCAAGCATTCGGCCAGTCATCGAACCGTGGCCGCCGCCATGTATATCAAGCTGGTAGTGCGGGCGCGGTATATCGAGCTGGTTGAAGAATACGTCCGACATATTGGCATCGAAGTGCTGGCCAGTATGCACGATGATCTCTTCGATGGCCTCTTCAGTTTGAATAGCACGGGAGACGACGCTGGCTTTAATAAACTGCGGGCGCGCGCCGATAACGGTCAAAATCCGCATCATACTCCCAGCTTCTCCCGATAAAAGCGAACCAGAGTCCCGCTTTCAGATTCCCAATTATAAATCCTTTCCACGGCCTCGCGTCCACGCTGTCCCATGGCTTCGGCCTCTTCGGGGTTGTCGAGCAACCAGTCCATAGCCCGGGCTATGGCCTCCGAATCCTCGGGGTCGACCAGCAGGCCGCAACCGACACCGTCGATGATCTCCCGCCACAACGGGAAGTGTGAGGCGATGACGGGCAGGCTGGCAGCCATGTATTCGAACAGCTTGTTGGGCTGTGCATTTGTGTGATTAGGAGCGTGATGGAATAAAACCAGGCCTGCTCTTACACTGCCAAGCAACTCGGCCACTTGGGAACGGTTAACCCAGCCAAGAAAGCTTACACGCCCCCCCACATCAGCCTTCTTGAGCTGCTCTTCCAGCCCAGGAGGCAAAACATTACCGCCAATCTGCAAGCGGGCCTCCGGATGTGCAGTCTTGGAAACTCCTTCCACCATCTCTTTAGCACCTCGAATGGGGGTCACTCCGCCAACGTAGGCAAAGTGTGGAGAGCGTTTGGCATAGGGTACCGGGTGTGGCATCACCAGTTCTGACAGGATAGGAAAGTTCTGTACTATCACTGTTTTTTTCTCGGGAAAGCGTCGCGCGATACTAGGCGTCGCGGCAACAACACCATTGAGAGCACGGCCCGCAACCCACTCTGACATTTCAGCC
Source organism: Cellvibrionales bacterium UBA4495 (assembly GCA_002388905.1). Taxonomy (GTDB): domain Bacteria; phylum Pseudomonadota; class Gammaproteobacteria; order Pseudomonadales; family Porticoccaceae; genus DGNJ01. Next base: position 25,769 of record DGNJ01000050.1, on the reverse strand, counting down.
AGCCAGGCGACCGGACGGCGTACAGGTTTTGGAATCCACTCCTTGCCAAGAGTCTGACGGGGTACATCCTCGTGCACGTCGTAAACCACTTTCACTCCAGTTACGCGTAGCGCCAACCCCAGCGGAATCAGTTCGGGATCATGAAAATGTACGATGGACGGCTTTTCCCTACGGACCGTCCGCCAGATACGAAAAATTCCTACCGACATTCGTTTTAGCCTTGAAAAAAATAGTGGCCCCGAATCCAACGTTAAAACCCCGTCACATCCTTGCTCAATCCCCTGCCCATCCTGGACTATCAGCAAAATCTGCTGGTCCAGGTACTTCGCCAAGCTCGCAGTTTCCTTAACACGAATCCGCGTGTCAGTACGCGGGTGGACGGTGGTGATATGGACTATCAACGGTTAAGTTCCATGTTAAATAAAATTATGCAATCTAGATGTTCCAAGAAAGCTCGGGAGCTTCATGTAACAGACTAAAGCCAGCAAAAGGCAGAAATATCCTATAGCAACACCAACGAAACGAATTAACCATAACTCAGTGTTCTTTTGACTAGAAAACCCTTAATACATGCATTAAGGATATACGCGGAGCTTGTTGCCATTGCAGCGCCCACTACTCCAAGAAGCGGAATAAGGATAATGTTCATTATGATATTCGCTGTCGCTACGATTAGGGAGGCATAGGAGTTCCACTCCGGCTTTCCCGCCGCCGCGATACAGTTTGCCTGCACACGGGAGCCGGCACCCGCTACAATACCGGGCAATAGCCATAGAAACGCTTCCATGGTGCCAATGTATTCTTTACCGAAAACAGGAACTAGAAGCCAATAAAGACCAAACGCTGCCAGGATGGCCACTAAGCCAGTAAGGATAACGGTAACCCAGAAACTACGCTGTGTCAGCGTTAAACGAGCTTCGGGATTTCGGTACATAGCTGAAAGCCGAGGAAGTAGAACAGAGCTTACCGACTGAGACAGCATCCAGAGTCGTTCTGAAATCTGTACGGCAATGACGTAAACCCCGGTAGCCGCTGGACTGATAAATAAGTTAACCAGGAAGATATCGGCGCGATAATTGACGAAGGCAAGAATATTGGAAAGGTGCGCCTTCCAACCATATCCTAAAATCTTCCGATAGTAGCTCACAGAAGCTAGGCGGTGCTGTTCAGCCATTTCATCGCTTTCTCCAATATTTATCCAGTTCCCTCTAACAAAGAGCGTCGAAATCAGCAGACCGGCTATTTGCCCGGTAAAATAGGCGATGATGACACCTTCCACCCCCGAATTTAGACCATATAAGAACGCTCCTGTCACGGCAAGCGTCACATAGGGCGGGGCAAGGGTACTCCAATTAAAAGCGCGAAAATTCTCGATCCCCTGATGCACTGAATTCAAAAGCGCCAAGACTAGTGCGACTGGGAAGGCCAACAGACCGAGCAGGAGTAACGTCTTCGGAACACCGGGAAATAAAACGTCGTGCAGGGTAAATATTAGCGAAAGCCCCAAGCCTAAACCAATCGCACCGATAATCATACCAAGGAGAATATTCCCTTTCACAGCTTGCTGCGGCATCAACGCCCGACGGCCTACGTAATAGACCGTTGCCGGACCGATGCCGAGATTGAGAACATTTGCCATAATTGATGGAAGTAGAATGGCCATAGCATAGCGACCATTGCCCTCTGGGCCGAGTGATCGCGCGATCAGCACCACCAGCAGTAGTTGGGCACCCGCCGCAAAAAGCTGTCTACCCAGGGTATAGCCGATGTTTCGGTTCAAACGAGATGCAAATATCCCGTTTCGCAGCCAGTCCAGGCTTATCAAGGCTGTCGCTCCGACAAGATATCTCGATAAAGCTGCCCTAATTGACCGACGACTGCTGGACCGGAGAAGCGTGCCCATGCTCTTGCAGCGATGGCCGCTCGATCGAAATTTTCAAGCTGCTCTACCGCCTCTTTTAAAGCCAGAGCCAACTTATCAGGAGAGCGTGGGGGCACCAAGAGCCCATCCCCATCACGCACGATATATTCGGGGCCACCACATTGTGTAGCCACCACGGGAACGCCTGCCATCAGAGCCTCTGCCGCTACCACGCCAAAGGTTTCGTAGTGACTGGAGACGACCATTAGGTCGACCACGCCCAATAAGCCCGGCACCTCATCCGGGGGCACCATGCCTAGAAAACGTACCCGCCGCCCAATATCTAGCGACCTGGCTTCCTCCTTCAACCGTCCCCGAATCGGCCCATCACCGCCGATCCACAACTCAACCGATGAAGGATTTGGAAACGCGCGCGCAAAACCTTTCAAAAGGTCTGATTGGCCCTTTTTATCCGACATCAGCGCCAAGTTGAGAAGACGTATTTCCCGACTACTTTGTAAATCAAGTGGCTGCTCTCTATGAAATCTCGGCGCCACAACATTTGGAACCCACCGCCATGGCCCTGCATTCTTGCCAAGCTGCTCTTCAAGAAGCGTTCCCAAAGGAGGACTTACAGAAATCCTCTCATCCGCAGCGATTGCAGCTAGTCGAGCCAACCGTAACTGCCAAGGCCGGAAAACACTTCTCGCATAAGCTGTGCTGTGTTCGGTCAGCACGACAGGCACTTTTAATGTGCTCCGCCACTCCCCAGCGACGGCGCCCGCGTAAATAGCGGAATGAGCATGAATAACATCTGGCCGGCCCTGCTCAGCAAGATAACGGTCGAGCAAGCGATTAGCCACGCTTCTCCAGATGAAGTAATTTCCAAATGGGACCCGAGGGAGGAGCGCCCATTGATGCATGCGATAGGTGGGGATGCCCTCATCGATCTCGAAGTTCTCACTATTACTCCTATTCCGACGACTATAGACGGCTCTCAGCGACTTCAACATCGGGGCTATTACACCCACCCTATAACCCTCAGCATGGAGGGCTAAAACTTGATCGCGAAAAAAAACGCCTTTTATATCATCAGGAGACGCTGGGTACCAAGAAGGCAACACAAGCAAATGCATATCAAAGGGTTCGCTCAATAAGAGCGTCAACCATCTTAAAATTGCGAGCTCGAACCTCTATTGTATCTTCTCGCAAGTAAAAATCGTCTAGATCATCGAATTGTCCAAGCAATAACTTGTCAATGTTAACAATGCGCGCACCGGGGAAATAAGCTGACAATACATCTTCGACCTTTGGCTGGTAACTAACAGCAACCAAATCCGAACCAGCCAATTCAGCAAGAATGCCTGCATGGAGGCGCGTAACCAATGCCAGTTTCGCCCTCGACAAAAACCCTAACAGCTCGCCCACAGACCTCTTGCCTTCCAAATAATGTACTTTAAAGCCCAGCCGCTTTTCTCCTAGCAGCCCCATCAACTTTAGCGAAGCTAAATCGTCCAATGGGTAGTTTGTGTTGAACAAAAATATATGTTTAATATTAGTTTTTTGTAATAGCAATATTAGTAATTCGCAAATATTTTCGATATAAAGCTCGAATTTTGAAACATCCTTAATTGGCCATCGTTCAGAGTAGACCGCAGCAACATTTACGAACACAGAATCCCGGATGTTGCTAAAAACATTTTCTGGCAAACTAATTCCGAGAGCAAGATCTGGCCCCACCATGGATTTTGAAAATCCTAGCACCTCTTCACAGAGTCTCTTAGAATGTTCATCTCTAAATGAGACAAACTCAGCTTCATTCAGACATCGAGTAAAGATGGATTTTCCCGGCTCATTTTGAATCGGCCCAGCACCAATTCCAGCGAATCCATAAGGAATGTTGGCCTTCTTTGCCGACTCGCAAACGTCTCTTAGAATTAAAGGCCAAGCGGGGTATAGATCCATTATAAGATTGCCACCTCCAATCAGGAGAATGTCTGAGTCTCTCAGCAAGGATTTCGTTTTATTTTTTTTGACAACGCTCGAGCCTGAAATCTTTCGAACCACTCTGTGACTAATACGACTTATTTTTTCTGTAAAACTACCGGAATCTGGACTTCGGTCAAAGATAACATGTTCCGAAACCTTTGCGCCGATATTTAGCTGCTTTAATTCGGCGTCTATGTTCAGTTTTTTAGCCACCAATACCTTTATGCTTATAGTTTCGCCAAACACTCGTACAAGAGAGGCAATCAAGCCGACAAGAATCGCTGTATCGCCGATCGATGACGAGTTGTAACTTCCAAAAATTGCTATTTTTTTTCTCACGGAGCGACTATTCACCAAAAAGTGACTGAATTTAAGCTATACATTTTAATAGCGAGTCACAAACACGTTTTATATTTTCTTTAGATAGATATGGATGCATTGGCAAGGAAACCACTTCTTCAGCAGACTCTTCGCTCACAGAACATATTTCGTGTGCATCGGCTACGGACCCCTGCTTGTTTAACGGGATTGGATAATGCACAGCGGTAGGTATCCCCACATCCTTGAGCATTTTCTGTAGACTTTCTCTTGCTTTGACACGGATCGTGTATTGTGCCCACACACTGGTATTTTGGGGAGCAATATAGGGTGTGGTAGCGATAGCCGACTCTGATAACAAACGCGTATAGTTCTCCGCTGCCTGCTGGCGAAAGATCAGCTCGTCATCAAAGACTTCCAACTTTGCTAATAGTATTGCTGCCTGTAAGGTATCCAGTCGGCTGTTTATTCCCACCCGCACGTGATGATAGCGGCGATCCTGGCCGTGGCGGGCGATCTGGCGAATGATCCGAGCCAGGTCGTCATCGCTGGTGAAGATAGCGCCGCCGTCTCCATAACATCCCAGAGGCTTACTGGGAAAGAAGCTGGTAGTCGCGATGGTGCTAAGATTGCACGACTTTCGACCCTTATAGGTTGCACCAAAACTCTGGGCTGCATCCTCAATTACCGGGATTCCGTGCTTTTCGGCAATGGCGTTGATCGCATCGAAGTCCGCACACTGTCCGTAAAGCGACACCGGGATAATCGCTTTGGTTTTTGGGGTGATTACAGCTTCTATCTGATTCGGGTCAATATTATAGGTCCGGGGGTCAATATCTACATAGACGGGCTTCGCCCCGAGTAATGCAATGGTTTCCGCAGTAGCTATGTAGCTGAAAGCTGTGGTTATAACCTCGTCGCCGCCGCCAACGCCCAGCGCCATCTGGGCTATCTGGAGCGCATCGGTACCGTTGGCGCAGGTGATGCAGTACTTAGCGTCGGTATAGACGGCGAGCTTTCTTTCCAATTCATCCACTTCCGGGCCAAGAATATATTGCCCGTGGGCCAGAACCCGCTGGATAGCGGCGTCGATTTGCTCTTTTATGCGTGCCTGTTGGGTCTTAAGGTCAACGAATTCCATCAGCCTTTATTTTTCTCCCTGGTTACGACCGTGCCATCCAATACATAGGTTGCTCCGGTATACTTACATGTTGCCCGGCCCTTTCCTGCTAACGGCAATGCCAACTGCTCGCCGTATTCGCTCATCCAGCCAATCTGTTTTGCGGGCACCCCTACCATTAGCGCGTAAGCGGGGACGTCTTTATTGACCACTGCACCGGCGCCCACAAACGCGAATTCGCCGATGGTTATTCCGCAAACTATCGTGCTGTTGGCGCCCAGCGTCGCGCCTCGTTTGATCAGTGTGTCACGGTATTCCTTCTTGCGATCAACCAATGAACGGGGATTGTAGACATTGGTAAAAACCATACTGGGGCCGCAGAACACACCCTCTTCCAGACTCACATTATCGTATACCGAAACATTATTCTGTATCTTGCAGTTATCCCCAATAGTAACCTGGTTGCCGACGAATACACCCTGCCCCAGAGACACATTCGCCCCGATCCGGGCGCCACCGCAGACATGTACGAAATGCCAGATTCGAGAACCCTCGCCGATGCTGGCGCCTTCATCAACGAAGGCCGATTCGTGAATTTGGATATTCATGCCGAGTTCACTCCGAAATTTTCCGGAGGAACGGGTGGTATTCTCCAGTCGACGCTCTGGGCGTGGCATGTCGAATCGCCGCTACGGTTTCGATCGCAACCCGATTATCCTCCAGCCCGAAGCCGCGCCCGGCAAGGATTTCTTCATAGCTGCGGGTATGCAAATCGGTGAATCCGTCGGTGAAGTCGATTTCTTCACCATCGGCCGTAATTGATCGATAAGTCCGCTGCCCGTCTGACCGGACCTTTTCCGGGATATCGTTGATATCGATCGACAGGAACCACCTGACACGCGCATTCGCGTATTCGAGATAGCCGGCTGCCTTCGATAAAGAATTATAGTGCACAACATTTTCCTGCAACTGGCCAAACACATAATACAGCATGTCGTAGAAGTGCACCCCGATATTAGTAGCGATCCCGCCCGACTTTTTTTCATCCCCCTTCCAGCTTCTCAGATACCAGCGACCCCGGGCCGTAATATAGGTAAGATCGACTTCGTACTTTTTCTTTCCCGTTTGGCTTCGCACTTTCTCGCGCATTGCCATAATGGCCGGATGCAGTCGTAACTGCAATATCGTATTAACTTTACGTCCAGTATCCCGCTCTATATCAAGCAAGCCGTCGATATTCCAGGGATTGAGGACCAGCGGCTTTTCACAGATGGCATCAGCACCTGAACGCAAGGCAAAACGAGCGTGGGAGTCGTGCAGATAGTTGGGCGAGGCAATAGAAATATAGTCGATTTCACGGCCATCGCGGGCACGCCGAAGCTTGTCAATGTGACGATCAAAGCGTTCGAATTCCGTAAAAAAGTCTGCTTCCGGAAAATAGCTATCGATAACACCCACGGAATCATTGGGATCCAACGCAGCAACCAGGTCGTTTTCAGTTGCCTGAATCGCTTTCATATGTCGCGGCGCGATATAACCGGCTGCGCCTATCAATGTAAAACTTTTCATTGGGCATCCAAATTTGCTTTTGATTCTCGCTGCGTAGATTGTTCAATTTCGATATCGAAAAGGCACTCCCAATCCAAAGTGTACTTGCCAAATTGGTAACAGAAAGGGAATCCAGTTCTATTTGTTGGAAATGGGCCATGTTGCCAAAATCGTGGATTTAACCCATTGTCTTTCTCATGGTGATAAAGATATTTTGTGGTATAGCCATTTCCGGTCATGTATCGATCTAATATCTCCGGGATTGTCGCTTTGGCATAAATTGCCACACAAAATATTGCAAACAGTCTCACTCCGTAGAGAAGTTGTCGATTTTGCCTATCAAGATTTTTATTAGTATCGCGCTGGTATAGGCCAAGCATAAAACCTAAAACGATCGCTCCTAATAACTGGCTAAATGGTGTAACGATGATACCACTCACCATGGATAACACTAATGCGGAGATTGCACTTACCGTTAGAGCAACAATAAACAGATTTAGCTCGCTGCTTTTAATGGTCGCATTCGTTTTTGTACGCGCGTAGGCAACCCACTTTAGCCATCCATAGCCCAAAATAAATGTCAAAAGTAACGCCGATATGACACCCCACTCCATTGACCACTGTAAAAGAGAATTATGGGGTGTGGTTTTAAATTGGACGAGATTTATTGGGCCGCGTCCCAGCCATGGCGTTTCTGATATCCAATTTATAGCATGAACCCATAGCCGGTCTCTCCCTGACAGACCAAAGTCCGTAACCGTTAGGTTCGCTGACGATTCGACCGAAGCGTTCATCAGTTGCGGATACCATAAAAAAGCTAGGACCCAAAGAGCCAAACCAGCACCTATTATTTGTACATAACGTTTGATATAGGTCGTCAAAGGCGATGCTTTTTGTCTCGAGGTAATAAATGCAATGGTTACAATTCCCCCTGCTACCAGAGCAATAGTAATACCTGCTCCTTTACTATACAGGGCAAGCGCCACCCAAATTGTTGCAGCGCTTGCACCTGAGATCCGGATCAGAGGGAAGACCCGCCACGACAAACTGGCAAACACCAACAAAGGGAATGTCCACGCCTGTAGGTGATTAAAAAACCTAACATTCGCAAAGTTATATCCTCTCCTGGGAACGATAGGCAAATATCCTTCTAAAACATTAAACGTGTGCGCCAGCAAAGCACAAAAGCTGTATATAAGACACCCAATTGTCAATACAGAAATCAGCCCAATTATTAGTTTTTCCGAGTAATGGCAAGACGCAGCAGCAACCGAAAATATGAGTAGAGTTAGCAAGCCATACATAGCGATTTCTCGAAGCGCCAACTCTAAAAATGGATTCTTCCATAAGGTGATCGCAGCGAGAATTCCCACTGCCGCTAAAGCAAATTTTACCGATGTCGGAATTTTTGCCAATACACTACTGATACTATTAGCAAGAAACGGCGACACGGCGATGCTTAGGCCAGAAAAAACCAAAATCCCACTTGCCACTACGCGCTTTTCATCGAATTCTGTCAACCAAGCAAGAACATCAAATGACCAGAATACGAAGATGGAGCAAAGTGCAGAAAACCCAAAAGACAACAACATAAGAGTGCGGATGTTGACTATTTTTTTCATTTTTCTAGGCTAATAGTAGGTTCCCCGGCAATTGCCGGGGTTTTAGGACTCCGCTTTTTGCGCAAAAAAAGCGGCAGACGAATCTGCCGCTTTCGATCGATTGTTAATCGAGCTTACCTTCTTATACAGAGGTATTCGCAGCAGGAGCATCGTTGCGGCATTCTGCAGGCAGATATTGATCGTCAATAGTCCCGCTCCCACAGACAGTCTGCAAGCCGCCCGCTTGTACTACAAATTTGAAAATAAGAGTACCTTGAGCATCAGCAGGGGTTGCGCCGTTGGATGTATCAACCTGGACACGAAGAAATTGTGTGCCAGCCGCAGGCTCTTCCATCAAAGTAACGTCAGCGTCGGAATTAACATAATCTGACTGTACTAACGAGTTTTCAAGTGAGGCAAAAATATCGCTGGCCGAATCTGGAAAAACTCCGTTGCTAACGTACTCTTCATAAATGTTGACTTTCTGCCCGCCAATCAGATTGACAACTTCCGCATATTTGGTGCGAATCACATAATCCTGGTAAGCCGGCAGTGCAACCGCCGCCAGGATGCCGATAATCGCAACCACGATCATCAGCTCGATCAGGGTAAAACCCTTTTGTATATTGCGTGTTTTCATTGCTGTTCTCCTTGAATGGTTTTGCTGAACATAAACTACCAGCCCTTGTCAGAATGCACGAGGCATGCCATAAAATAAATACTTTTATTTCAATGGATTAAAATCATCTCGTGATTTTAATACTGACAAATAGCGCCGATCTCGACCAAAGCTGACAATATTTGTCAGTCTTTCCGTTTTTTTGGCACCGACTTTTTGGATTTTCGAGCAAACACGCCAGTAATCACCGGTTTGGCGGCTTCGATCAGCACCAATTAGCGCTAGCTAGCGGGTTGTAGTGGCTTTTAGCTGGTTATTTTGTGACCAGGGTCACAGGAATCAATCTAATTGAGCGCATGCGAGCAAGGCCCTTCTATTATTGGTGTAGATAAGAGGTCTCGGAGATGTCGAGTATGCTGGAGGGAGGCAAGGCTGGGTTGAAATACCTATACACCGGACGTTAATCATAACCATAGGGAATGATTTAGATAAAAACAATACATTTTATTTATCCCTTGGCACGGCCTATTATTCTTCCATCAACACAGCGCAACCCAAAGAGACACAAATGATTGTACCGGCCATTACTTACCTGGTGCTTGCGGTCTCCGGCCTGATCGGTT
>DGNJ01000050.1:13217-16026 GCA_002388905.1 Cellvibrionales bacterium UBA4495 | reverse complement strand
TCCTACCCCCCTGGAAAAACTTTGGGAGCCAACTTGGCTCCCTTTTTTTGGCTGGGTCTGTCGCGAGCATGCCCGGGGTTTTGTACCGGCTGGAGGGCGTGGTATCGCGATCGAGGATCGCTCCTACACCGGCAGGGGGCTTGGCTGGGTCTGTCGCGAGCATGGTGTGGGTTCGGTGCGAGCTGGGGGTAGTTTCGCGGCCAGGGGCCGCTCCCACAGGGGCTTTTCAGGGTGTGCCGGGGTTGTAGCCGGCGGGGTTTGGTGGCGGCTGGAGGGGATGGTATCGCGATCGAGGATCGCTCCCACACCGGTAGATGGCTCCTACAGGGGCGTTTCGGGTTTGCCGGGGCCGTTGCCGATAGGGTTTGGTGCCGGCTGGAGGGGGAGGTTACTGGCGAAGCCGGCTCGTATTGTCCTACCGAAGGCTCAGATTTTTTCAAAGCTGCCGAACGGCTAATAGAGCTCTAAACAGCTGATTTCACTCCGGGACAAGTACCGATAGATGTATTCCTGATCGTCTACCAACTCTCTTGGTGCTTAGGCATCAATTCACCTTGCAGGCCAGCCTACACTCTCTTGATGCTTACGCATCAATTCACCTTGGCAGGCCAGTCTCTCGAATAAGGAGGAAGGCGCCTTTGCGGTTGACGCTGGACAAAAAATATCCACAGGGCTATTCCGCTGCACGAACAATATGTTATACGATAAACCTTGAAGCGGACTGGGCACCCATAGGGGGTTACAGTGGCCACATGGCAAGTGGACACGTTCGCAGGGGGTCGACTGCACTTGATTGCCGAGCCCATTGCAGATAACAAGGGACAACCAGCAAAGAGGGAACCCGACTTGGCCAAACCAATGCCAATACCACCTGCAGCGGTGCCCCCGCTCAAATCATGCAAAGAAAAGCCCGGGCCCAGCAGTTATAAGGTGGCACTATCAGTTTCCTCGACCGAAAAACCCATAACACCATGAATGCCAGCAATCTTGCCCTGCGGGGGCTCCCCAAACGACTGGTCAGCGACGGCCTGCTCAGCGAAAATGCGGCCCTGGAGGCGGTGGATACCTGCAACAAGCAACGCCGCTCCTTCATTCAATACCTGGTGGAAAATGACACCCTGCCCTCGGCCCTCATCGCCGGGGTCTCATCCACCGAATTCGGTTTGCCCCTGTACGACCTCGATGCCCACAACTTTGAGGTATGCCCGCGCAATGCCCTGGACCAGAAGCTGATCCAGAAGCACCAGGCACTGCCCCTGTACAAGCGCTACAACCGCCTCTATGTGGCGGTAAGCGACCCCACGCACCACAACGCCCTCAACGAGATCCGCTTTCAGGCGGGCGTGGGCGTGGAGCCGGTGCTGGTGGAGCACGACAAGCTGGTCCGGGCCATCGAGGCCTACCTGCAGGGCGGCGAGGAGGATATCGGCGAGGCCCTGGGCGATATCGAGGATATGCACCTGGATCTCGATATCGAGAGCCCGGACGACGACAAGGAAGAGGATGCCTTTAATGCCGATGTGGACGATGCGCCGATCGTCCGCTTTATCAACAAGATACTGGTGGATGCCATCCGCAAGGGCTCGTCGGATATCCATTTCGAGCCCTACGAGAAACACTACCGCATCCGCTTCCGCACCGACGGCATCCTGGAGGAAATGGCCAAACCGCCCACCAACCTGGCGCCCCGCCTGGCGGCGCGCCTGAAGGTCATGTCACAGATGGATATTTCCGAGCGACGGGTGCCCCAGGACGGCCGCATAAAGCTGAAGGTCTCCAAGAGCAAGTCCATCGATTTCCGGGTCAACACCCTGCCCACCATTTACGGCGAGAAGATCGTGCTGCGGATTCTCGATTCCTCCCAGGCCAAGATGGGCATCGATTCCCTGGGCTACGAGGAAGACCAGAAAACCGCCTACCTGCAGACGCTTCAGCAGTCCCAGGGCATGATCCTGGTCACCGGTCCCACCGGTTCCGGTAAAACAGTATCCCTCTATACGGGGCTGGGCATTCTCAACACCTCCGAGCGCAACATTTCCACCGCGGAGGACCCGGTGGAGATCAACATGGAAGGCATCAACCAGGTGCAGGTAAACAACCGTGTCGGCTTCACCTTTGCCGAGGCCCTGCGCTCCTTCCTGCGCCAGGACCCGGACGTGATCATGGTCGGGGAGGTGCGGGACCTGGAAACCGCCGAAATCGCCATCAAGGCGGCGCAGACCGGCCACCNNACACCAACAGCGCCCCGGAAACCCTGACCCGGCTGCTCAATATGGGGGTACCCTCCTTCAACGTGGCCACCTCCGTCAGTTTGATCATTGCCCAGCGGCTGGCCCGGCGCCTGTGCAACAGTTGCAAGAAACCCTACGAAGACCTGCCCGAAAAGGTTCTGGACGAGGAGGGCTTCGACAGCATCGGCATTCCCGCCAATGAGATCCAGATTTTCCACCCGGTGGGCTGCAGCAAGTGTTCCAAGGGCTACAAGGGCCGGGTGGGTATCTACGAGGTGCTGCGGGTCACCCCCGCCATCTCCCGACGGATCATGGAGGGGGGCAACTCCCTGGATATCCGCGACCAGGCCCTGGAGGAAGGTTTCAGAACTTTGCGCCAGTCGGCACTTCGCAAGGTGGCGGCGGGTATAATCAGCCTGGAAGAAGCAAACCGCGTAACCAAGGACTAGCACCATGGCGACGGCACAAGCAACTCAACTCTACGTCTTCAAGGGCAAGAACAAGCAGGGCAAACCCATTCAGGGCGAGATGCCCGGGACCAACGTGGCGGTGGTCAAGGCCCAGTTGCGCAAGCAGGG
>DGNJ01000050.1:10231-13170 GCA_002388905.1 Cellvibrionales bacterium UBA4495 | reverse complement strand
CGCTGTTTACCCGCCAGATGGCCACCATGATGCGCGCCGGCGTGCCGCTGGTGCAGAGTTTCGAGATTGTCGCCGAAGGGGTGGAAAAGGAATCCCTGCGGGAGATGATCAACACCATTCACGATGATGTCTCCTCCGGCAACAGCTTCGGCTACGCCCTGCGCAAGCACCCCCGCTATTTCGACGACCTGTTCTGCAGCCTGGTGGAGGCCGGTGAGCAATCCGGCGCCCTGGAAACCATGCTCGACCGCATCGCCACCTACAAGGAAAAGACCGAAGCCCTCAAGGCCAAGATCCGCAAGGCCCTCACTTATCCCGCCGCCGTAGTCGTCGTTGCCATTGTTGTCACCGGCGTACTGCTGGTAAAGGTGGTGCCGGTATTTGCCGAAACCTACCAGGGCTTTGGCGCCCAACTGCCCGGCTTCACTTTGATGGTCCTGAGCTTATCGGAGTTTTTCCAGCAGTGGTGGTTTATCGCCCTGGCGGGCATGATCGCCATTGGCATCGCCTTCAAGGAGGCCATGCACCGCTCGCCGAAATTCCACGATGCCGTGGATAAGTACACCCTGAAGATTCCCATTGTCGGCAATATTGTCTACGAAGCCGTGGTCGCCCGGTTTGCCCGTACCCTCTCCACCACTTTTGCCGCCGGTGTCCCCCTTATCGAGGCCCTGGATTCCGTTGCCGGCGCCGCCGGCAACGCCGTTTTCCGGGATGCCATCCACAAGGTCCGGGACGAGGTGGCCACCGGCATCCAGTTGAGTACCTCTCTGCGGGGTACCCAGCTGTTCCCCACCATGCTGATCCAGCTGGCTTCCATCGGCGAGGAATCCGGCGCCCTGGACGAGATGATGGAAAAGGCCGCCACCCACTACGAGGAATCCGTGGACAACCAGGTGGACAACCTGACCACCCTGCTCGAACCCATGATCATGGCGGTGCTGGGTATTCTGGTGGGCGGTCTGCTGGTGGCCATGTATATGCCCATCTTCAATCTCGGCCAGGTCATCTGATTTGCCGTTGAGCGAACCCCTCCTGCTGCTGGTCGTCAGCCTCCTGGTGGGGCTGGTGATCGGCAGCTTCCTCAATGTGGTGATCTACCGGTTGCCCCTGCAACTGGAATCAGCCTGGCGCCGGGAATCCCTGGATTTCCTGGGCATGGAGCCCGCCGAGACGCCGGCCCCGGAAGCCAACCTGGCGTTTCCCGCCTCTCATTGTCCGTCCTGCCGGGCTCCCATCAAAGCCTGGCACAATATCCCGCTTGTGAGTTACCTGCTGCTGCGGGGTAGATGCGCCAGTTGCGGCGTGCCAATTTCCCTGCGCTACCCGGTGGTGGAACTGGTCACCGGGCTGCTCACCGCCGGCATCGTTTTCCAGTTCGGCCTGACGCCCGAGGGCGCCGGCATCCTGGTCTTTACCTGGGTGCTGGTGGCATTGACAGGGATCGACCTCAATCACCACCTGCTGCCGGACCAGTTGACACTGCCCCTGCTGTGGCTGGGCCTGCTGCTCAACAGCCAGGGCATGTTCACGGACCTGCAAAGTGCCGTGATCGGGGCCGCCGCGGGCTACCTGGTGCTCTGGCTGGTGTTCTGGGGGTTCAAGCTGCTCACCGGCAAGGAAGGCATGGGTTACGGTGATTTCAAGCTGCTCGCAGCCCTGGGCGCCTGGCTGGGCTGGCAACAGCTGCCCCTGATTATCCTGCTCTCCTCGCTGGTGGGCGCCATTGTCGGCCTGGCCGGTATCCTGATCGCCGGCCGGGACCGGCAGATCCCCATGGCCTTCGGGCCGTTCCTCGCCGTGGCCGGCTGGATCGCCATGCTCTGGGGCGAGCGGATCACTGCCGCCTACCTTCATCTGCTCTGATGTTCGTGGTGGGGCTTACCGGTGGCATCGGCAGCGGCAAGAGCGCCGTGGCCGACTGTTTCCTGGCACTGGGCATTACCGTGGTGAATGCCGATACCGCCTCCCGAAAAGTGGTGGAGAAGGGCATGCCCGCCCTGGACGCCATTGCGGGGCATTTCGGCGAGGATATCCTGCAGGCTGATGGCACCCTGGACCGCGCTGCCCTGCGCCGGCGGGTCTTCACCGACCCCTCGGAAAAAGCCTGGCTTGAATCCCTGCTGCACCCGTTGATCGGCCAGTGGATCCAGGAGCAACTGGCCTCGGCGGAGGGTCCCTATGTTATTCTGGAGTCACCCCTATTGCTCGAGACCGGCCAGCACAAACTGGCGGACCGGGTGCTGGTGGTGGACGTGCCCGAGAGCGTGCAGCTCGAGCGGGCCATGGCCCGGGACGATACCACCGAGGAACAGATCCGGGCAATTATGGCCGCCCAGCTTTCCCGGGAGGATCGCCTCGCCGGCGCCGACGATATCATCGACAACTCGGGCCCGAAGGAAGAATTGCACGACAAGGTCAAGGTACTGCACGATGCCTACCTGAAAATGGCACAGATGAGTTTATGACGAATACCACCACCCTGCCCTGCCCCACTTGCGGCAAGACCATCGAATGGAGCGAGGAATTTCCCCACCGCCCCTTCTGCTCCAAACGCTGCCAGCAGATCGATTTCGGCGACTGGGCCCTGGAAAAGCACAGCATCCCCGGCGAGCCGGCCTTCGACGAGGACCTGGACGAACAGGGCGGATTCGATCGGCGGGAAGACTAGCGCCCGCCAGCCCACCCCTCTGTGCCTCACCAACCCCTCAAAAGTCCTGGTGAAACCTTTGCCGGCTTAACCGCCGGCAACAGGGCGTGGAACGGGTTTTCGCAGTAACGAAGACAAAACATGCCTCCAGGGAATGGCTTCGATAAAAACAATACATTTTATTTATTCCCTGCCCCCGCCTATTATTCTCCCATCGACACAGCGCAACCCAAGGAGACAGACATGATTGTACCGGCCATTACTTATCTGGTACTCGCGGTCTCCGGCC
>DGNJ01000050.1:9231-10161 GCA_002388905.1 Cellvibrionales bacterium UBA4495 | reverse complement strand
TCCTACCCCCCTGGAAAAACTTCGGGAGCCACATTGGCTCCCTTTTTTTTGGTTGAATAACGTCCCAAAAAACCTTCTGGAAAGTCACCGGCTGGCGAGCGCTACCGATGAAACAAGACGCCGCAACAACCCAAAAACCACACCATAACCGCTTTATGCAGCGTGGGGGCTAACCTCGCGCTCTATGTCATCGCCGTGCTCGATGCGGGTTTTCTTCAGGTCGTACTCGGCTTGCAGGTTTAGCCAGGACCTGGCGTCACCACCAAAATAGCGAGCCAGACGCAAGGCGGTATCGGGCGTGATTGCCCGTCGTTCGTTAATAATTTCATGAACACGTGTGGCCGGCACACGAAGAGCCCGGGCCAGCCCGTTGGCGGTTATGCGATAAGGCTTCATAAATTCTTCCCGAAGCACCTCACCCGGATGCACGGGTCGCATGCTGTTTTCAATCATGGCTCGCTCCTGCATTCAATGATAATCGACGATTTCCACGTCAGCGGCGTTCCCATCGTGCCAGCGGAAGCATAGGCGCCACTGGCGGTTGATCCGAATACTGTACTGCCCCGCTTTATCCCCTTTGAGTGCTTCCAGGCGGTTGCCCGGCGGACTTCTCAAAAAGTCCAGTGTGGCAGCATTATGGAGCATCGCCAGTTTGCGTTCGGCTGTGCTTCGTATCCCTGTAAATTGCTTCGGGCACCTACCTTCAAAAAGCGCCCGAGTATCTTTGCAGCGGAAAGATTGAATCATCCCTGAGTTTATCCTGCCTGACGTACAACGCTACACGTAATATATGCCCGGCGAAGATACTTTTCAATAATTCTTTTAGATTATGGAAAGCATAAAAGTAATACATTTTATTTATTGTTTGGCGCAACCTATTATTCTCCCATCGACACAGCTCAACCCAAGGAGACAGACATGATTGTACCG
>DGNJ01000050.1:0-9114 GCA_002388905.1 Cellvibrionales bacterium UBA4495 | reverse complement strand
CCTGGAAAAACTTCGGGAGCCATCTTGGCTCCTTTTTTTGGCTGCTTCTGTCGCGAGCATGCCGGGGGTTTGGTGCCCGCCGGGGAGTGGCATCGCGATCGAGGATCGCTCCCACACCGGAAGGGGTTTGGCGGGGTATGTCGCGAGCATACCGGGGGTTCAGTGCCGATGGAAGGTGGTTTCGCGGCCAGGGGCCGCTCCTACAGAGGCGTTTCGGGTTTTGCCGGGGCCGTTGCCGGTGGGATTTGGCGCTGGGGATCGTTTCGCTGATCTGGCCGGCTGGTATACTCCAAAGAGGGCTCGGATTTTTCCAAGTCTGCCAAACGACTAATAGAGCTCTAAACAGCTTATTTCACTCGGGATAAAGCGATTCCAGCGAAGGGACTAGCCGACGGGAAAGATTCTGATCCAACAGCAGTTTCATGCCACCCGCAACGGCGAAAGCTTATGCTCACGATCTGCGGCGAAACTCAAGCAAGCGTGTATGTCATCTTGCTCTAGCTCGGGAAAATCCGCCAGTATCTGTTCCGACGTCATGCCGTCCGCCAGCATCGTCAGAATATCGTAAACGGTAATACGCATATTACGGATACAGGGTTTACCGCCCCGCTTGCCCGCTTCGATGGTAATACGGTTCCTGTAGTCCATGATGCCATCCAGTCCCATTGAGCCTTGCGCAATCATAGGCTCTGCCTTGGCTGCACCGCAAGCCATTTCCCGGCATTTGGACTGAGTCAAGAAGATGAAGCCGAGAACTCGGGTGGCCTCAACCAACGCTGATATAATTCCTTTTATTTATGCTTTAGATAAAAACAATACATTTTATTTATCCCCTGGCCCGGCCTATTATTCTCCCATCGACACAGCGCAACCCAGGGAGACAGACATGATTGTACCGNNCTGGTACTCGCGGTCTCCGGCCTGATCGGTTCGGCCATTGCCTGGGACGACCTGAAAAAGGCCGCCCGCAAAGCCTGAACCCAAGCCGCCCGCGAGGCGCACAGTTTTGACGATTTTCCTACCCCCCTGGAAAAACTTCGGGAGCCATCTTGGCTCCCTTTTTTTTGGTTGCTTCTGTCGCGAGCATGCCGGGGGTTTGGTGCCAGCCGGGGAGTGGCATCGCGATCGAGGATCGCTCCCACACCGGAAGGGGGTTTGGCTGGGTATGTCGCGAGCATGCCGGGAGTTTGGTGCCGACTGGGGTGGTTTCGCGGCCAGGGGCCGCTCCCACACGAAAAGCCGGTTTTGGATTGGAGTTAGAAGCGGGCGGGGGATTTACGACCTGACAGTGATATCGACCTGCTGGTGGAGTTCGAACCGGGGCGAAGCCCCTCGCTGGGCAAAATGGTTGAGATACAGGAGGCTTTCTCCGCCTTGCTGAATGGCAGGCGGGTAGACCTGGCAACCCCTTCTATCCTTAACAACCCCTACCGGCGCCGCGCAATACAAAAGGACTTGCGGGATCTTTATGCGGCCTGAAGACCGTGACGCCGCGTACCTACAGGACTTGGGATGATCACCGATCGATCAGGGCCCGGACAATGGCCCGGTTGGCTTCGGGAAAGGCGTAATCGGCCAGTCGTTCCGGGGCCACCCAGGCGATTTCCTGGCCCTCGTTGCCCCGGGGTTCGCCCGCGAAGCGATGCACTTCCCATATATCCAGGTACACGGCTTTGTCGGGGTAACGATGCTCCACAGCCATCATCCGGCTCGCTTCTTCCACGGCAATGGCGATTTCTTCCCGCAACTCCCGCCTGAGAGCGGCGAGCGCTTCTTCGCCCTTATCCACCTTGCCGCCCGGGAACTCCCAGAGTCCACCCTGGTGCAGGTGGTCGGGACGTCGGGCTATAAGAATCCGGTCTCTTGCCGGCGAATGAATAACGGCGGCGACAACGTGGATGGCCTTCATGTCCGGTATTCGGCGTTGATTCGCACATAGTCGTGGGAAAGATCCGAGGTCCACACGGTTTCCGAGGCGTCGCCGCGCCCCAGGTGGATGCGGATGGTGATTTCCTCCTCATCCATCACCGCCTGCCCGGCTTGTTCGGTGTAGGTATCGGCGCGACCGCCCCGCTCGGCAATCAATACCTCGCCCAGCCAGATGCTGACACGGTTGACATCCAGTTCGTGCAAACCGGCTCGGCCCACGGCGGCAAGGATCCGACCCCAGTTGGGGTCCGACGCAAACAGTGCTGTCTTGACCAGCGGCGATTCCGCCACGGTATAGGCCACCGCCAGGGCCTCCCGGCCGTCACGGCCGCCTTCCACCTGCACGGTGACGAACTTGGTGGCCCCCTCGCCATCCCGGATGACCCCCTGCGCCAGCTCCCGGCACACCGCGTCCAGTGCGGCCTGGAATTCGGCCCGGTTGTCGTCGCCGATCGCGGCCCCGCTCAACCCCGTGGCCACCAGCGAGACAGCGTCGTTGGTGGAGGTGTCGCCATCGATGGTAATGCGATTGAATGAGCGGTTCATGGCGGAAGTGAGCATTTGCTTCAGCTCCAGTTTCGAAGCCCCGGCGTCGGTGGCAATATAACCGAGCATGGTGGCCATGTTGGGCTTGATCATGCCCGCGCCCTTGGCGATACCGGTAATGGTGACCCTCTTCCCCCCCAGGGACAGACGCCTGCTGGCGCCTTTGGGCCGGGTGTCGGTGGTCATGATGCCCTCGCCGGCATCCCGCCAGCCGTCTTCGGTGCAGGCTTGCAGTGCCGCCGGCAGGCCCTCGAGGATTTTTTCCACGGGCAGGGGTTCGCCGATAACGCCCGTGGAGTAGGGCAGCACCTGTTCCGGCCGGCAACCGGCCAGTTCCGCCAGGGCCTCGCAAACCCGGCGGGCATCGGCCAGGCCCCGCTCGCCGGTGCCGGCATTGGCGTTGCCGGTGTTGGTGACCAGGAAACGGGGGCTGCCCTTGACCAGGTTATCCCGGGCAATCTGCACCGGCGCCGCGCAGAAGGCGTTGCGGGTAAAGGTTGCCGCCACCGTGGCGGCTTCGTCGAAGGCCATGATCACCAGGTCCTTGCGGCCCGGTTTCTTGATGCCCGCCGCGGTGGTGCCCAGCCGGAACCCGGCCACGGGATGCATTTCGGGGAAGGTGGGTTTGCCGACTGCCATGAATGTTCCTGTTTTATTCGGGTTGCCAATAGTAAGGCCCGGACACACTGGCCGGGAAGCGGGAACCCATCAGCCCGCCCGGGATATCCGACCCTGTGGGAGCGAGCCTTGCTCGCGATACTTTCACTCTCGACTGGGGGGATACGTCACCCCTGTGGGAGCAAGCCTGCTAGCGATGCTTTCACCTTAGTCGGGCCGAGATCCACCCCTGTGGGAGCAAGCCCCGCTCGCGATCGCTTTGCTTGTATCCAGCCCGCCCTTGCCTTTGCTTTGCGGCCTCTTTACGCCAACCGCCCGTGGCAGTGCTTGTATTTCTTGCCGGAGCCGCACGGACAGGGCTCGTTGCGGCCCACCTTCTCACCCTCGCGGACGTAGGGTTGCGAGGGAGGCGTCGCCGGCTTTTCCGGTTGCGGTTCTGCGCCCGCGGCCATGGCACTGGTCTGGGCATGCTGGAATTCCATCTGCTGCCGGGCCCTGGCCTCCTGCCGGCGTCGCTCCAGCTCCGCCACTTCGTCGTGGCTGCGCACCTCCACGCGGTAAAGGAAGCGGATAGTCTCGTACTTGATGTTCTCGAGCATCTCCTGGAACAGGGCAAAAGACTCCCGCTTGTATTCCTGCTTGGGGTTTTTCTGGGCGTAGGCGCGCAGGCCGATGCCCTGGCGCAGGTAGTCCATATTGGAAAGGTGTTCCTTCCAGAGATTGTCGAGCACCTGGAGCATCACCTGTTTTTCGATAACCCGCAGATCAGGCCCGATCTGCTCGGCCTTGGCCGCATAGGCATCGGTGGCGGCGGCCCTGATCCGTTCGCGGATGCCCTCCTCGCTCAGGCGCTTGTCCTCTTCCAGCCACTGGCCGACGGGCAGTTGCAGGCCCAGTTCGGTCTCCAGGGCTTCTTCCAGGGCGGCGACGTCCCACTGTTCCGCCAGGCTCTGGGGCGGAATGTAGGAGCTGATCAGGTTGTCCACCACATCGTTGCGGATGGCCTCAATAATCTCCGTGATCTCTTCCGCTTCCAGCAGTTCGTTGCGCTGCTGGTAGATGACCTGGCGCTGGTCGTTGGCCACGTCGTCGAATTCCAGCAACTGTTTGCGCATGTCGAAGTTGCGGCCTTCCACCTTGCGCTGGGCCTTTTCGATGGAGTTGGACACCATGCGGTGCTCGATGGCCTCGCCCTGTTCCATGCCCAGGGCGCGCATCATGTTGCGTACCCGGTCCGAGGCGAACAGGCGCATGAGGGGATCTTCCAGGGACAAGTAGAACCGGGATACGCCCGGATCCCCCTGGCGGCCGGCCCGGCCCCGGAGCTGGTTGTCGATACGCCGGGACTCGTGTCGCTCGGTGCCCAGCACATGCAGGCCCTCGGCCTCGATTACCTTGTCGTGGCGCGCCTGCCAATCGGCCTTGGCACTCTCGATCTGTTCGGGCGTGGGGTTTTCCATGGCCGCCACTTCCGCTTCCCAGTTTCCCCCGAGCACGATATCGGTGCCCCGGCCCGCCATGTTGGTGGCAATGGTTACGGCCCCGGGCCGTCCCGCCTGGGCGATGATCGTGGCTTCCTTTTCGTGAAACTTGGCATTCAATACCTGGTGATCGATATCGGCCTTCTTGAGCATGTCCGAGAGCAGTTCGGACGTCTCGATGGACACGGTACCCACGAGCACCGGCGCGCCTTTATCGACGCAGGAGCGGATATCCTCGATAACCGCCTCATATTTCTCTTCCTGGGTCAGGAATACCAGGTCGTTCAGATCCTTCCGGTGTACCGGCTGGTTGGTGGGAATCACCACCACCTGGAGGCCGTAGATCTGCTGGAACTCAAAGGCTTCTGTATCGGCGGTGCCGGTCATGCCGGCGAGTTTGTCGTAGATACGGAAGTAATTCTGGAAGGTGATGGACGCCAGCGTCTGGCTCTCGCTCTGGATCTCCACCCCCTCCTTGGCCTCGATGGCCTGGTGCAACCCTTCGGACAGGCGCCGGCCGGGCATGGTGCGGCCGGTGTGCTCGTCGATCAGGATCACCTGCCCGCCCTGGACGATGTACTCCACGTTCTTGTGGAACAGGTGCCGGGCGCGCAGGGCGCTGTGGACGTGGTGCACCAGGTTGAGATTGCCAGGCTGGTAGAGACTGTCGCCTTCCTCGAGCAGGCCGTCGCCGATGAGCAGCTCCTCGGCCTTCTGGTGACCCTGCTCGGTGAGTTCCACCTGGCGGGTTTTCTCGTCGATCACAAAGTCGCCGGCGGCGTCGGCCAGGTCGCCTTCCTCCCCTTCTTTCTGGGAGACGGGTTCGAGCAGTTTCACCAGGGCGTTCATGCGCTTGTAGAGGACCGAGCTGTCCTGGGCCTGGCCGGAAATGATCAGGGGTGTGCGGGCCTCGTCGATGAGAATGGAATCCACCTCATCGACAATGGCGAAGGCGTGGCCGCGCTGGGTCTTGTCTTCCAGGCGCAGGGCCATGTTGTCGCGCAGGTAGTCAAAGCCGAATTCGTTGTTGGTGCCGTAAGTGATATCGGCGGCATAGGCTTCCTTGCGGCTGACCGGCCGCACCCGGTGGCCGGTCTCGCCGGCGTCCGGATCGTATACGAAGGAATTGGGGGCATCGACACCCCTGAAGGACTGGATAATCCCCACTTCGAGGCCCAGGGCGCGGTACAGGGGCCCCATCCACTGGGCGTCGCGGCTGGCCAGGTAGTCGTTGACCGTTACCAGGTGCACACCTCGTCCGGGAAGGGCATTGAGGTAAATGGCCAGGGTCGCCACCAGGGTCTTGCCCTCGCCGGTGCGCATTTCGGAAATCTTGCCCTCGTGCAGGGCGATACCGCCGATCAACTGGACATCGAAATGGCGCAGGCCGAGGACCCGCCGGGATGCCTCGCGCACCACGGCAAAGGCTTCCGGCAGGAGCGCCTCGAGGCTCTCTCCGCTGTCGATACGCGCCCGGAACTCAGCGGTTTTTTCCTTCAGGGCCCCGTCGTCGAGGGCCTGGATCTGTTCTTCGAGCTGGTTGATTTTCTTGACCAGCTTGCCCATCCGCTTGAGTTCGCGGTCGTTTTTATTGCCCAGTACTTTTCTGACTGCCGTGCCCAACATGACAAATGTCTCTCGCAATTAATTCGCTGTTCAGGGCCTGTCATCAGGCCCTGGGGGAAACCCCCGGCGCGAGCCGGGGCGGGTATAGGAGGGGTTGTTGTCAGCGGAGAGTGCGGTGGATATAACTGGACGGATCGACCGGGCGGCCGTTCTTGTAAACCTCGAAGTGGACATGGGGGCCCGTGGACCGGCCACTGGAACCCATCAGGGCGATCTGCTGGCCGCGCTGGACCAGGTCACCCACATCGACCCTGTTTTCCTGGTTGTGGGCATATCGGGTCACGAAGCCTTCGCCATGGTCCACCTCGACCATGTTGCCGTAGCCCCGGTATTCACCGGACCAGGTCACCACGCCCGAAGCCACGGCCACCACGTCGGAACCCTTCTTGCCGGCAAAGTCGACGCCGCTGTGCCAGCTGCGCCTGCCATTGAAGGGATCGGTACGATAACCGAATACGGAGGACATCCAGCCCTGGGTGATGGGCCGGCCGGCAAGGGTGCTGGCGCGGCTGATCTTGCGGTCGGCGAGCATGGCCGCGAGCAGGCCCAGTTGCTGCTGGCGGTCCTCCAGCTTGGCGTCCATTTCCGCGAACAACGCCTTCAGGTCGCTGTCGAGCACCGCCTCGCCGTCCAGGCTTTCGGGGCCGCCCAGGGGCGGCGCCGAACTGAAGTCAAACTCGCCCTTGTCCAGGTCCGCCATGGTAGTGAGGCGCTCGCCGAGGGCATCAAGGCGCACCAGTCGCGCCTGCATCTGGGCAAGCTTGAGGGACAGGGCCTCGACCCGGCGCTGGGCCCGGGCCTCGGTTTCCGCCAGGACCCGGCGCTCGGCTTCCAGTTCCGCTTCCAGGCTGTCGACCGACTCTTCCAGGAAGAGGTCGATTTTGCCCCCGCCCACATGGATGCCCAGCAGGGCGCCGGCGGTCACGGGCAGACCCAGCATGCACAGGGATATCAGCACTTTCGCCCAGCCGTTGAAGGCCAGGGTGCGCGAACAGCCCTTGCGAATGAGGATCACTTTCAAAACGTCAGACTCCCGCTGTTGTTCGTCATCAGCCATCCGCCGCTTCGTTCCTCGCCTGGCCATGGATTAACTGGCCAGGACCGGCTGGATATAGGAGATTGGCGCCTCGTCGTTCTCTTCCTCGAAGGTGACCATCTCCCAGGCATCGGTATCGGCAATCAGGGCACGCAGGGAAGCGTTGTTCAGGGCATGCCCGGATTTGCGCGCCACGAACTCGCCAATCAGGCTGTTGCCCAGCAGGTAGAGGTCGCCGATGGCGTCGAGGATTTTATGTTTGACGAATTCGTCCTTATAGCGCAAGCCGTCCTCGTTGAGAATGTGATCCTGGTCCACAACGATGGCGTTCTCGAGGCTCCCGCCCCGGGCAAGGCCCCTGGAACGCAGGTACTCGATCTCGTGCATGAAGCCGAACGTGCGGGCGCGGCTCACCTCCTTGACGAAGGAAGTGCTGGAGAAATCGACACTGGCGGTCAGGGCCTTGCTGCTGAGCACCGGATGGTCGAAATCGATGGTGAAGGTAACCTTGAACCCGTCGAAGGGCTTGAACGTGGCCTCCTTGTCGCCGTCCCTGACAGTGAGTTCCCGCTTGATGCGGATAAACTTCTTGGGGGCATCCTGCTCGACGATACCCGCCGACTGGATCAGAAAGACGAAGGGGCCGGAACTGCCGTCCATGATGGGCACTTCCGAGGCGGAGACCTCAATCACCGCGTTATCGATACCCAGCCCGGCCATGGCCGAAAGCAGGTGCTCGACGGTGGAAACGCGCACCTCGCCGTTGACCAGGGTGGTGGACAGGGTGGTATCCCCCACATTGCCGGCATCGGCCTGGATATCCACCGGGGGGTTCAGGTCGGTACGGCGGAAGACAATGCCGCTATCGACCTCGGCGGGCCGCAGGGTCAGGTAGATCTTCTCGCCGGTATGGAGGCCGACGCCTGTGGCGCGGATGGTGTTTTTCAGCGTGCGCTGTTTGATCACTGGCGGTGTCTCGCTGACGGAACCACGGGGTTCCGATCAAAATGAAAGGGCAGATATTAACAGATGCGGGAAAATGGCTCCATCCCGCCGTCGGCTGGCTTTATGCGGTGCGCATGGGCGGAGGAGTCGCGCAGAGGCGAACAGGGGCAATCATGGCGACAGGGACAGCGACCCCGTTCCGCGGAGGGGTACTCGCGGACCGGGGCTCACTGTAACCGCAGTCAGTCGGCCTGGCGGCGCAGGAATGCCGGGATATCCAGGTAATCCATATCGGCGTCCTGACGCTGATCGAGTTTCCTGGCCGTGGACCCTTCGCCACTTACCGCCACCGGCTGGCGCCGGGAGATGGTGGGCTTGTCCAGTTCCCGGTAGTCCGGTTCCGCCTTGACCGCCCGGGCGGCCACTTCCTCCCGGACCGCCGTGGGCTTGTGCAGTTCCCCCGGCTTGCCCAGGCCCGTGGCGACGACGGTGACCCGCAGTTCCTCGCCCATGTCCGGGTCAATCACCGTGCCCACCACCACGGTGGCATTCTCGGAGGCGAACTCCTCGATGGTATCGCCGACATCGGAGAACTCGCCCAGGGACATATCCGGGCCCGCGGTGATGTTGACCAGGATGCCACGGGCGCCCTGCAGGTTGATGTCCTCCAGCAGCGGGCTCTGGATGGCGGACTCGGCGGCCAGCCGTGCCCGGTCCTCGCCGGTGGCGGTACCGGAGCCCATCATCGCCATGCCCATCTCCGACATGACGGTGCGCACGTCGGCGAAGTCGACATTGATCATGCCGGGGCGGATGATCAGGTCGGCAATGCCCTGGACGGCGCCCAGAAGCACGTCGTTGGCGGCCCTGAAGGCGTCCAGCAGGCTGGTGGTCTTGCCCATCACGCTCAACAGTTTCTCGTTGGGGATGGTG
>DGNJ01000098.1:20911-21042 GCA_002388905.1 Cellvibrionales bacterium UBA4495 | reverse complement strand
TCCTTGATCGCGATGGGGTTGGTTTGAGGTTTTGGTGGGCAATCGCGGTCGGGGGCCGCTCCCATACCGCTAGGTTATTTGGGGGCAGCCTTTAAGGGGGTTGCTCCTGCTGTGGGAGCGATCCTTGATCG
>DGNJ01000098.1:20317-20833 GCA_002388905.1 Cellvibrionales bacterium UBA4495 | reverse complement strand
GGGAGCGATCCTTGATCGCGATAAAGCTTGTTTAAGGTACTGTTGGCTTTCGCGGTTGGGGACAGCTCCCATACCGGTAGAGCCCCCGGATTGCCGCGGGCAGGGAGTGCTCTCGCAATGACAGGTGTGAGGGAGTAAACTCATGCGCTGTTTTAAACATTTTCATTGGACAAGAGCATACGGAGTCAAGCATGGCACGGGGTATCAATAAAGTCATATTGATCGGCAATCTGGGGGTGGATCCGGAGACCCGCTATATGCCCAGCGGCGGCGCGGTGACCAATATCCGCCTGGCCACGTCCGAGACCTGGAAGGACAAGCAGACCGGCCAGCAGCAGGAGCGCACGGAGTGGCACAGGGTGGTTTTTTTCAATCGACTCGCCGAGATTGCCGGGGAGTACCTGAAGAAAGGTTCCAAGGTGTATATCGAGGGCTCCCTGCGCACCCGCAAATGGCAGGGCCAGGATGGCCAGGATCGCTATACTACCGAAATTGTCGCCAACGAGATGCAGATGC
>DGNJ01000098.1:18853-20279 GCA_002388905.1 Cellvibrionales bacterium UBA4495 | reverse complement strand
AGCCGGCGGCGGCCAGCCAGTCTTCGGGGAGCGCCGATGATTCCGGCTTTGCCGATTTTGACGACGATATTCCGTTCTAAAACGAACCGTTATCGAAGAGAATCCCCTGGCATCAGGGGATTTTTTTTGGCAGCAAACACGGACGGCAGGAATAAGGGAAAGGGCTTGCTTCTTTAGAGCGGGCGCTGCAGTTAACGGGTTACACCGGCCACGACAAATCCATGGAACCCCGGCGCCCGGGAAATGCAGAACCCTGAAAACGAAAATGCCCCGGGCGTAGGTCCGGGGCATTTTTTCCTTTGTCGTTCCGGAGGCCGGGCAGCGGCCCCTTGGAAACGTCGGAAAGCGGTTTTCCTGGCCGTGAAGGCCGTCCGTCAGCCGGCCAGCGCCTTGATCTGGGCGTTGAGACGGCTCTTGTGGCGGGCAGCCTTGTTCTTGTTGATAATGCCCTTGTCGGCGATGCGATCGATGACCGGCACGGCGCTCTGGTAAGCCGCCTGTGCGGCCTGCTGGTCGCCAGCGGCGATGGCACCCTGGACCTTCTTGATGGAGGTGCGTGCCAGGGAGCGCAGGCTGGCATTGTGTAGCCGGCGCTTGTCGTTCTGCCTTGCGCGCTTGCGTGCTTGGGGTGAGTTGGCCACCGTCTTGCTCCTTTGGTTGGATCTACTGTTTAAGGACGCGGCACTATACAGAGAATGGCGGCGCTAATCAAGATGGTCCGCCCCTGCCCGAAGGGTGTTCAATGCAAGGCGGCGGCATTTCCCGCCAGCAGTTCGCTACCCTGCTCGCGGCAGGCCGAGAAACCGCTGAACTCGCCATGCAGCCGGCAGTAACGCTCGAGCATGAGCAGGGAAATCCGGATATTCTTGTCCCGCCCCCGGGGAACCGGCCCCGTGCCCGCCAGGTCCCGTGTCAGGTGGTGGTGGACGGCGAGCAGGTAGTGGCGCTCCAGTGAGCGTTTGCCGCTGCGACCGAAGCACTCGGCGAGCAGATGGCCGGAGAGCATCAGCCGGTCCTCCGGGCTCAGGCGGTCGACAAAGGTGGTGTCCGTCCCGGAAGCGGGCAGGCGCATTTCGGCGATTTCGTAGCAACAACCGAAGAAGCGAATGGCCATTGCCCACTCTTTGTTCGCCATGGCCACCTGGCCGCGATCAAGCCACTCCTGCCAGCGTCGGTGCGCCTTGGCGGGCTGGTTCCTCAGCAGTTGCCGGTGTTTTGCACAGATAAACTTCATGTCATCCTCCTTTTATATAACGCCTACGCCTGCATATGGCTATGCCGTTGGCGATTGAGCTGCCGTTAATGCAAATATAAATGATAACTATTATCATGTGCAATAGTGTCGTTCGGCCCGGGTGTTCCGCCCGGTTGTCGTCGGCAAAAAAGAAGGGAGTGTCTTAGGGTCTGTTAACACTAATTGGATTGC
>DGNJ01000098.1:10209-18843 GCA_002388905.1 Cellvibrionales bacterium UBA4495 | reverse complement strand
GAAGTTTAGTCATTCTAAATGAGCGACTGACAACAACGCTGGGGGCAAAAAGGGCTCCAGCCCTTCGGGTTGTGGCTAAAAATCCACCACTCTTCGTTACTCGTCGTTCATTTGGAACAACCAAACTACTCTCCTCATGCCTCGATTGGCGAATTTTTAGTCACAACAGGCGCAATCCAATTAGTGTTAACAGGCCCTAGTTGAGCAGTGGGAAGGGTTTCGGTCCCGGTGCCCGGGTATCCTGCTTGCGCAGGTTTTCAAGGGCCCAGTCGATATGCTCCCGGACCAGCGGCGAGGCGGTGTCCCGCTTTTCCGCCAGGGCCCGGACAGCTTCCGAACTCGCACTGCCGTTACCCAGGCCCACCGCCAGGTTGCGCTGCCAGCGTTCGTAGCCGATGCGCCGGATGGGCGAACCGGCGGTTTTTTCCAGGAACTCCGCCTCGGTCCATCGGAACAGGGTTACCAGCCGTGCATCCGCCAGCCCGTGGCGGGGATGGAAATCCGACTCGTCGGTGGGGCGGGCGAACCGGTTCCAGGGACAAATGGCCTGGCAATCGTCGCAACCGAAAACCCGATTGCCCATAAGGGGCCGCAGTTCCTCGGGGATGGCGCCCTTATGCTCGATGGTCAGGTAGGAAATGCAGCGCCGGGCATCCAGTTCGTAGGGGCGGGGAAAGGCATCGGTGGGGCAGATGTTAAGGCAGGCGCTGCAACTGCCGCAGCGGTCCGGCTGGTCGGGGGCGTCGACCGGCAGGGGCAGGGAGGTATAGATTTCCCCCAGGAAAAACCAGGAGCCCGCTTCGCTATTGAGGATAAGGGTGTGCTTGCCCATCCAGCCCAGCCCCGCTTTTTCCGCCAGCGGTTTTTCCAGTACCGGGGCGCTGTCCACGAAGGGGCGCTGAACCACGCTTTCGCCGGCGGCCTCCTTGATCAGCCGGGTGAGGGTGGCCAGGCGCTTGCGGATCAGTTTGTGGTAGTCGCGGCCCAGGGCGTAGCGGGACAGATAGGCCTTGTCGCTGTCGCGCAGCACGGCGATCAGGTTGCTGTCCGGCGGCAGGTAATCCATGCGCAAGGCGATAACGCGGGCGGTGCCGGGCAGCAGCTGGTCCGGGTGCCAGCGCTTCTCACCGTGCTCGGCCATCCAGGCCATGTCTCCCTGGTAACCCTTTGCCAGCCATTCCCGCAGCCTGTCGCCCGCCATTTTCAGGTCGATGCCGGCAATGGCGGTCTGCTGGAAACCCAGTTCGCGGCCCCAGGTTTTGATCTGGCGGGCCAGGTGTTCGAGGTCGGTGCTGGCGAGGGGCATGGGCGCGTCGACTGAAGGTGGGGAGAGGTCGCGGGCAATGAATGGGCCCGCCGGCATTCCCCGTGCAGGAATTGTGCGTACTATGCCCTATAATTCTGCCAGAAATCCACGCCCCGACGAAGAGATGGAAGGCACAATGACAGCACTACCCACCGCCCTGTACACCGCCGAGCAGGTTCGCGAACTGGACCGTCGCGCCATCGAGGAGGCCGGCATCCCGGGTATCGTCCTGATGAAACGCGCCGGCCGGGCGGCCCTGAAAGCCCTTCTGGATCGCTGGCCGGAGCCGGTAAAAATCACCGTCTACTGCGGCGGCGGCAACAATGGCGGCGATGGCTATATCGTCGCCGGCCTGGCCCGGGAACGGGGCATCGACGCCGAGATCGTCCAGGTGGCCCCGGCGGAGAAGCTCAAGGGCGATGCCGAACGCGCCTGGCGCTATGCCCGCGAGGCGGGTGTGGCCATGACGCCCTTCCAGGAGGCACCGGTGCCGGAGGCAGGGATCATCGTCGATGCCATGCTCGGTACCGGCATCAAGGGGGCGTTGCGAAAACCCTTCGATGAGGCCGTGGCGGCGGTCAACAGCGCCGGTTTGCCGGTAATGGCCGTGGATATCCCGTCCGGACTCGACAGCGACACGGGTGTCCACGGCGGGTCGGCGGTGCGGGCCCAGGTGACACCCACGTTTATCGGGCTCAAGCGGGGGCTTTTTACCGGCAAGGGCCCGGCGGTGGTCGGGGAGATTGTCTTCGACGATCTGGGCACGCCCGATTCCATCCGGCCAGCCGACGAGGCGGCCACCGAGATACTCGACCTGGCGAGTCTGCGTTCGCTGCTCGGCCCCCGGCCCCGGGATGCCCACAAGGGTCACTATGGCCATGTCATGGTGATCGGTGGCGACCAGGGTTTCGGCGGCGCCGTTGCCATGGCCGCCGAAGCGGCCCTGCGCACCGGCGCGGGCCTGGTCAGTGCCGCCACCCGGGCCGAGCACGTGGCCGCCATTCTCGCCCGCTGTCCCGAGGTGATGGCCCTGGCCACGGCCTCCGGCCAGGAGCTCGAGCCCCATCTCGACCGCCCCTCGGTGCTGGTGGTGGGCCCCGGCCTGGGGCGCTCCCCCTGGTCCGAACAATTATTCCAGAAAGCCGTGGCCAGTGGCCTGCCGCTGATCATTGACGCCGATGGCCTCAACATCCTCGCCCAGGGCCGAATCGGCGCCGGTGCCGATGCCGATGCCGGCAAATGGCTGCTGACTCCCCATCCGGGGGAGGCGGCGCGCCTGCTGGGTTGTGAGCCGGCCGACATCCAGGCGGACCGTTTCGCCGCGGTTCGCGCCCTGCAGCAAAAATACGGGGCCACCGTCATCCTCAAAGGAGCGGGATCCCTGGTGTGCGGCGGTGGCGACGAACCGGTGGGGCTGTGCACCGGCGGCAATCCGGGCATGGCAACCGGTGGCATGGGCGACGTCCTGAGCGGGATTCTCGGCGGACTGCTCGCCCAGGGCCTGTCTCCCGGTGATGCCGCGCGCCTGGGTGTCTGCCTGCACGCGCGGGCCGCCGACCGGGCTGCCGGAGCGGGCGGCGAGCGGGGTCTCGGCGCCACCGACCTCTTTCATTGGCTGCGCCGGGAGGTGAATGGCCTGTGACTGTCGACGTGGACGCACGGCCACTGGCGGTACTCGGCCTGTACCTGGACGGGGAGGAGGCCATGGAGTCCTTCGGCGAGGCGCTCGGGGCCGCCATGGCGTCCGGGCTGATTTTTCTGGAGGGCGATCTCGGTGCCGGCAAGACCACCCTGTGCCGGGGTATCCTGCGTGGCCGGGGTCACGCCGGCCCGGTGAAGAGCCCCACCTATACCCTGGTGGAACCCTACGAACTGGACAGCGGCAGGGTTTTTCACTTCGACCTGTACCGTCTGGGGGATCCGGAAGAGCTTGAGTACATGGGTATCCGGGATTATTTCGAGGACGAGAGCCTGGGCATGATCGAGTGGCCCGAGCGCGGCGCCGGGATGTTGCCCCGACCCGACCTGCGTGTGACAATCTCGGTTGAAAACAGCGGTCGACGGCTGGTTATAATGGCCCCTACAAGAACCGGGGAACAAGTGCTGACCAGGCTCGAATCATGGCAGAGCGACTCCACACCCGAAACCTGACCGCCGTACTGTGCCTGGGACTGTTATTGCTGATGGTCGGCCGGGCTCAGGCCGCCGTCGTCGAAGGTGTCCGCTTGTGGCGGGCACCCGACCATACCCGCCTGGTTTTCGACCTGAGCGGTCCGGTGAACCACAACATCTTTTCCCTGGACGACCCCCGCCGCCTGGTCATCGATATCGATAACGCCCGCCTGCCCGGCGACGTTCCCGACCTGGGCCTGGCCGATACCCCCATTGCCGGCGTTCGCAGTGCGCCCCGCAACGGCACTGACCTGCGGGTGGTGCTCGATCTGGAAAAGGCCATCAATCCCCGCAGCTTCAGCCTCAGGGGCAACGAGCAGTATGGCGACCGGCTGGTGGTGGATCTCTATGACATGGAAGCCAAACGCTCCAAGACCCTGCGCGACTATATGGACATGGAGAGCAGCCAGCGCGATATCCTTATCGGCATCGATGCCGGTCACGGTGGCGAGGATCCCGGCGCCATCGGCCCCAACCGGTTGCACGAAAAGCAGGTGGTCCTGGCCATCAGCCGGGAATTGAAGCGCCTGGCGGATGCCGAACCGGGCTTCAAGGCGGTGCTGATCCGTACCGGGGACTACTATATCCCCCTGCGCAAGCGCACCGATCTGGCCCGCAGCGCGCGGGTCGATGTTTTCGTGTCGATCCACGCGGATGCCTTCAAGAGCCCGGCTGCCCGGGGCGCCTCGGTGTTCGCCCTGTCCCCCAGTGGCGCCACCAGTGAAACCGCCCGCTATCTGGCGGAGCGGGAGAACCGGGCCGACCTTATCGGTGGCGTGGGCACGGTCAAGCTCAGCGACAAGGACAGCATGCTGGCCAGCGTGC
This sequence comes from Cellvibrionales bacterium UBA4495, assembly GCA_002388905.1. GTDB lineage: Bacteria > Pseudomonadota > Gammaproteobacteria > Pseudomonadales > Porticoccaceae > DGNJ01. The sequence continues at coordinate 14,540 of DGNJ01000098.1, read as the reverse complement.
TGCTGGATCTGTCCATGACCGCGACCCTGAACAGCAGCCTGGAGGTGGGCGAGGAGGTTCTCAAGGCCATGGGCGGCATTGCCCGCTTGCACAAGAAGCAGGTGGAACAGGCCGGGTTCGTGGTGCTCAAATCGCCGGATATTCCCTCCATCCTGGTGGAAACCGGTTTTATCTCCAATCCCACCGAGGCCCGCCAGTTGTCCAATGCCGCCTATCAGCGGCGCATGGCGGACGCCATCTTCTCAGGGGTCAGGCGATATTTCTACGCCAAGCCGCCACTGGGGACCTGGGTGGCGGCCAACCAACACCGGGGCGCCGACAGGGTCTATACCATCGGCCGCGGCGATACGCTTTCCGATATCGCCCAGCGCCACGATGTCTCCGTGGATGCGATCGTGCGGTACAATGAAATGAAATCCACCGTGATCCGGGTGGGGCAGCGAATCAAGATTCCCGCCTCCTGAGGCCGTTCGCCGGATCGACCCACGAGGAAGCGATGCCAGGTATCCATCTGCTCAGTCCCCGACTGGCCAACCAGATTGCCGCCGGCGAAGTGGTCGAACGACCCGCGTCGGTGGTCAAGGAACTGCTGGAAAACAGCCTCGATGCCGGCGCCGATCGCATCCTGGTGGATATCGAGTCCGGGGGTGTCAAACGGGTGCGTATACGCGACAACGGCACCGGCATTGCCGAGGAGGACCTGGCCCTGGCTCTGTCCCGCCATGCCACCAGCAAGATCGAGCGGCTGGAGGATCTGGAGGCGGTGGCCACGCTGGGCTTTCGCGGGGAAGCCCTGGCCAGCATCGGCTCGGTGGCCCGCCTCGAATTGCTCACCAATACCCGCGACGATGGCCCGGGCTGGCGCGCCCGCACCGAGGGCCGGGACATGGAAGTGGAGGTGGACCAGGTCCAGCACCCCCGGGGCACCACCGTGGAAGTCCGGGACCTGTTCTTCAATACCCCGGCACGGCGCAAATTCCTGCGCACCGAGAAGACGGAGTTCGGCCGTATCGAGGACGTGGTCCGCAAGCTGGCCCTGAGCCGGTTCGATGTCAACCTTACCCTGAGCCACAACGGCAGGGCGCTGCACAATTTCCGGCGCGCCGGAAACCAGCTCGAGCAGGAGCGCCGGGTTGCCTCCATTTGCGGGCCGGCGTTCATGGAAAACGCCCTCTACATCGATGTCCCCGGCGCCGGCCTGCGTCTCTGGGGCTGGCTGGGCCTGCCCACCTTTTCCCGCAGCCAGGCGGATCTGCAACATTTCTTTGTCAACGGCCGCGCCATCCGCGACAAGGTGGTTTCCCACGCCGTTCGCCAGGCCTACCAGGATGTGCTCTATCACGGTCGCCACCCGGCCTATACGTTGTTTCTGGAACTGGATCCCGCCGACGTGGATGTCAACGTCCATCCCACCAAGCACGAGGTTCGGTTCCGGGACAGCCGTACCGTGCACGACTTTCTCTTCCGGACACTGCACCGGGCCGTGGCCGATGTCCGTCCCACGGTTGCCGCGGCGGCCCCCGTGCCGGAGCCGGAAATGGCGTCGACGGCGCCCCGGCAGTCCGGTTTCACGGGACTGGCCGGTGGCGGATCCGGTAGCTGGTCGACGCCGTCGCCCTCGCCGTCGGCGGTGCGCGACCAGGCGGCCCTCTACAGCGATCTGCCGGTTGCCGGGAGCCCGCGGCCCGCCAACGATCCCGGCACCGACGCGGCCGGCGACGAAGAGGTCCCGCCCCTGGGTTACGCCATTGCCCAGTTGATGGGCATCTATATCCTGTCGGAAAACGCCCAGGGGTTGATCGTCGTCGATATGCACGCCGCCCACGAGCGCATTACCTACGAACGCATGAAGCAGGCTTTTCACGGCGCCGGCGTGACCTCCCAGCCGTTGCTGGTGCCGCAATCCATGGCGGTGAGCGAGCGCGAGGGGGATTGCGTCGAGGAGCACCAGGACCTTTTCTCCCGACTCGGCATGCAGGTGCAGCGGGCCGGCCCCGAGAGCCTGCTGATCCGGGAGGTGCCGGCTTTGCTCAAGGTCTCGGACGCCGAGCCGCTGGTCCGGGACGTGGTCGCCGATCTTATCGAGCATGGCACCAGTGATCGCATCGAGGCCCGGACCAACGAGATGCTGTCCACCATGGCCTGCCACGGCTCGGTACGAGCCAACCGCCGGCTCACCATTCCCGAAATGAACGCCCTGTTGCGGGATATGGAGGAAACCGAGCGCAGCGGCCAGTGCAACCATGGCCGGCCCACCTGGACACAACTGTCCCTGCAGGAACTGGACAGGCTGTTCCTGAGAGGCCGGTGACCATGGCCGATCGCGCCGCCGGCAGGCCGCCGGCAATCTTCCTCATGGGGCCAACCGCCACCGGCAAGACCGACCTGGCGGTGGCCCTCTCGCAACGATTATCGGTGGAAATCATCAGCGTCGACTCGGCGATGGTCTACAGGGGCATGGATATCGGTACCGCCAAGCCCGATGCCGCCATCCTGGCGGCCGCACCCCACCACCTGGTGGATATCCGCGACCCGTCGGAACCCTACTCGGCGGCGGATTTTGCCGCCGATACCGCCGCGCTCATGGCCGGCATCGCGGACCGGGGAAAAATCCCCCTGCTGGTGGGTGGCACCATGCTCTATTTCCGGGTGCTGGAGGAGGGGCTGGCGGATCTGCCGCCGGCGGATCCCGAGGTTCGGGAGGCGATTTTGCGCGAGGCGCGGACCAGTGGCTGGCCCGCCCTGCACCGTCAACTGGCCCGGGTGGACCCGGACAGCGCCGCCGCCATTCATCCCAATCATTCCCAACGTATCCAGCGGGCCCTGGAAATCTACCGGCTGGCGGGGCGCCCCGTTTCGACCCTCAAGCGCGAACAGCGGGAGGCCGGCACCGGCATCGATCCCCTTGTCGACCACTACGCCGTGACCCGGTTGGCGCTGCTGCCCCACCGCAGGGAACTTCTCCACGACCGTATTGCCCAACGCTTCCGGGCAATGCTGGACGCGGGCCTGATCGATGAAGTCCGGGCCCTGCGCGGGCGGGGCGACCTGGGCCCGGAGTTGCCGGCCCTGCGCGCAGTGGGTTATCGCCAGGTCTGGGACTATCTGGACGGGCGCGTGGACTACAATGAAATGGTGCAAAAGGGTATCGCCGCTACCCGTCAACTGGCCAAGCGCCAGCTGACGTGGCTGCGCCGCTGGCCCGGCAAAACGGCGTTGTTTATCGACGACGAGGAGGGCAATCCGTCGGAATTCCAGCAAATTTTCACTAACTGCTTGAAAAATTTGCAAAATGGACCCATATATTCCTGAAGGCCAAATTGGTATCATGACCGTGCTGAGTGGTCGCAAACGCGTATCTTTCCTGCGCTTTGGCCAAATTGCCTACTTGCTTGATTTTTAAGCGCATTTTTAATTTTTGTTAAGGAGACAATAACGATGTCAAAAGGGCATAATCTACAAGACCCTTTTCTGAACCTGCTTCGAAAAGAGCGTATCCCCGTTTCCATTTTCCTGGTCAACGGGATCAAATTGCAGGGTCAGATCGAGTCTTTCGACCAGTTTGTGGTCCTGCTTAGAAATACTGTCAGTCAGATGGTTTACAAGCACGCCATCTCCACTGTCGTGCCTTCCCGTCCGGTGCGTCTGCCCCTGGCGACCCCCCAGGGCAGCGATGAAGCACCGGGTATCAGCGAGGACGAAGGTCAGGAGGGATGATTGTTTTTTGAACGCCCTGAGTCCGGCGAACTGGCCATCCTGGTCCATCTGGACCTGAACACCGAGGACGAGCCGGAGGATCCCAGGGAGTTCGAGGAACTGGTCCTGTCCGCTGGCGGCGATCCGGTGCAGTTTGTCACCGGTCGCCGCTCCGCTCCCCACCCCAAGTATTTTATTGGTACCGGCAAGCTCGAGGAACTGCAGGCCTCGGTAGAGCGGGAGTGTGCCGAGCTGGTTATCTTTAATCACAACCTGAGTCCCAGCCAGGAACGCAACCTTGAGAAGGCGCTGGGTTGCCGGGTGCTGGACCGCACCGGGCTTATTCTAGATATTTTCGCCCAACGTGCCCGCACCTACGAGGGCAAGCTCCAGGTGGAACTTGCGCAGTTGCAGCATATGGCCACGCGCCTGGTGCGGGGCTGGACTCACCTGGAGCGGCAGAAGGGCGNNACCCAGCTGGAAACCGACCGCCGCCTGTTGCGCGCCCGCATCAAGTCGATCCAGAAGCGCCTGGAAAAAGTCCGCAAGCAACGCGAGCAGGGGCGCCGGGCCCGGCGCCGGGCGGAGGTTCCCACCGTGTCACTGGTGGGCTACACCAATGCCGGCAAATCGAC
>DGNJ01000098.1:6022-10204 GCA_002388905.1 Cellvibrionales bacterium UBA4495 | reverse complement strand
CCGCCAACCAGTTGTTCGCGACCCTCGATCCCACCATGCGGCGCCTGGAACTGCCCGAACTGGGTCCGGTGATCCTCGCCGACACCGTGGGTTTTATCAGCCACCTGCCCCACAAGCTGGTGGAAGCCTTCAGCGCCACCCTTGAGGAGGCGCGCAACGCGACCCTGTTAGTGCACGTGGTGGATGCCCACAGCGAGGAGCGCCTCGACAATATGGCCCGCGTGGAGGAGGTTCTCGGCGAAATCGGTGCCCGTGAGCTTCCCCGGCTGGTGGTCTACAACAAAATCGATTTGATCGAACACGCCGAACCGCGTATCGACCGGGACGCGCTGGGGCGCCCGTGCGCGGTGTGGGTGTCCGCCCAGCGGGGCGACGGACTGGAGTTGCTCGCGTCAGCGATAACGGAATGGCTTGCCGTCGACACCATTACCGGGCGTTTCCATATTCCCCCCCAGTTCGGGCGACTGCGGGCGCGCCTCTATGAGCAGGGCGCCGTGCTCGAGGAGGAGCCGGCGAAGGACGGCGGTGCCATCGTCGACCTGAGCCTGCCCGCCGCCGACTTCAAGCGGTTGCTGAAGGCCGAACGGTTAAAGCCCGGTGACATCCCCGAACTCACCGAGCAGCAGGCGCTGGTACAAAGCGCCTGACGCCATCCTCCTCTGCTGATAGAATCCATCATTCGAAAACACAGATACAAGGGAGAACAGTGAATGGCCTGGAATGAACCCGGCGGCGGCAAAGACCCCTGGGGAGGCGGCGGCCAGGGCGGCGGTCCCCCCGACCTCGATGAGGCAATCAAGAAGCTGCGCGAGAAGTTCGGCAGATTCGGAGGGGGCGGTGGCTCCGGATCCGGGGGTGGCAAGAGTTTCAATTTCCTGCCCGCGGTCATTGTCATCGCCGTGCTGTTGTGGGCTTTTGCCGGTTTCTACCAGGTGGATGCCAAGGAGCGCGCCGTGGTGCTGCGTTTTGGCGAATATCTGGGCACCATGAATCCGGGCCTGCACTGGAATCCGCCGTTCGTGGATCAGGTCACCATCGTCCGTTCCACGGAGGTCCGCCAGTACCAGAACAGCGCCCGGGACCTGATGCTCACCGAGGACGAGAATATCGTCGACCTTCAATTGTCGGTGCAGTATGTGGTGCCCGATCCCAAGGCCTACGTGCTCAATGTCAAGGAGCCGGATATCAGCCTGCGCCATGCCACCAACAGCGCCCTGCGCCATGTGGTGGGCAGCAGCCAACTGGACGCGGTGATTTCCACCGGGCGCGAGGAGATTGCCCAGGACATCAGAGAGCGCCTGCAAACTTACCTTGATAACTACCAGACCGGTATTGAGGTGCTCAAGGTCAATATCATGGACGCCAAGCCTCCGGCCGAGGTCAAGGCCGCCTACGACGACGTGATCAAGGCCCGTGAGGATCAGGAGCGGGTGATCAACGAGGCCCAGTCCTATGCCAACGGCATCATTCCCGAGGCCCGTGGCCGGGCCCAGCGCATGATCGAGGAAGCCGAGGCCTACCGGGCCCGGGTCATTGCCCGCGCCGAGGGTGAGGCAGAGCGCTTCGAGAGCCGCCTGAGCGAGTACGAGAAAGCCCCCGACGTGACCCGCCAGCGGCTTTACATCGATACCATTCAGGAGGTCATGGGCAACAGCACCAAGGTGCTGGTGGACGTCAAGGACGGCAATAATATTTTCTACCTGCCCCTGGACAAGGCCATGCAGCAGTCCGGTTCCGGCGACAGCAGCGCCGAGCGTATGAATCCCGGCAGTGTGAGCACCATCGCCGATGAAATCGTCAACCGCCTGCGCAGCGAGTCCTCAACCCCGCAAGGCAGAAGGGAGTTACGCTAATGAATACCCGGGCAACCATTGGCCTGCTGGCCATTGCTGTAATTCTCCTGCTGGCCAGCAGCAGTGTTTATGTGGTCAAGGAGACCCAGAAGGCCGTCAAGCTTCGCTTCGGTGAAATCGTCGAGGAGGATGTGCCTCCCGGCATTCACCTGAAGATTCCCCTGGTTCACAAGATACGCAAATTCGACGCCCGCATCCTGACCCTGGACGCGGAGACCGAGAGCTTCTTTACCTCGGAACGCAAGCGCCTGATGGTGGACTCCTACGCCAAGTGGCGGATCGACGACGTGGGCCTGTACTACCGCTCCACGGGCGGCGAGATGGCCGTGGCCCAGAACCGTCTGGCCGCGCGTATCAACAACGGCCTGCGTAATCAGTTCGGTACCCGCACGCTGCACGAAGTGGTTTCCGGCGAGCGCGACCAGCTGATGACGGACATTCTCGAGAGCCTCAACGAGAACGTCAGCGATTCCCTGGGGATCGATGTGATCGACGTTCGGGTCAAGCGCATCGACCTGCCCGACGAAGTCAGCGACCAGGTTTTCCGGCGCATGGTGTCCGAGCGGGAGAAAGAGGCGCGGGAGATCCGGGCAAAAGGCCTGGAGCGGGCCGAGAAGATTCGGGCCGACGCCGATCGCCAGGTCACCATCATCGAGGCCAACGCCTACCGGGAGTCCGAACAGATCCGGGGGAAGGGCGATGCCCGGTCCACGGCCGTTTACGCACAGGCGTTTAACAAGAATCCGGAGTTCTACGCTTTTACCCGGAGTCTCAGCGCCTACAGGAGCACCTTCTCCAACAAGGGCGACGTGTTGCTGCTGGACCCCGAAAACGAGTTTTTCCGCTATCTGGACAACGCCTCTCCCCCGTAAGCGAACGGGGGATGCCGCTGCCCGCGGGCTGAAAAAATGTGCGGCATTCCCCCGGCAACGGTGTTAGAATTCCGCAACCGGGGAAACCCGGTTTTTTTATGGCCCGACGATCCTTTTTCTCCGGCGCTTTCCGGCCCGGACAATGGCTGGGGAACCGTCGGGCGTCCGGCTTTCGGACATTAAGCGCACAGTAGAATTTTTTGAGCAGAGTTATGTGGCACGACCTGGCAAAAGCATTGTGTCTGGTGCTGGTGATAGAGGGCATCATTCCCTTCCTGGCACCGGCCAGATGGCGCAACCTGGTGCAGTTGCTGGCCCAGGTCGACGACCGCACCCTGCGTATTGTCGGTCTGGTGAGCATGGCGCTGGGCGTCGGCCTGCTCTACCTGCTGAAATAGACATCCGGAGACGAGTGAGGTTATGACCAAGGTCGACCGCTGGCTATTGCCGGAGGGTATCGAAGAGGTTCTGCCCAGCCGGGCCTTTCAGGTGGAGCGCCTGCGCCGTCGCCTTCTCGATTTTTACCACAGTTGGGGTTACGACCTGGTGATACCACCGCTGGTGGAGTTCACCGATTCCCTGCTGAGCGGGTCCGGCGGCGACCTTGACCTGATGACCTTCAAGCTCACCGATCAGGTCAGCGGGCGGATGATGGGCGTGCACGCCGATGTCACCCCCCAGACCGCGCGCATGGATGCCCACAGCCTGCGCAGGCAGGGTCCCAATCGCCTGTGCTACGCCAGCACCGTGCTCTATACCCGGCCGCGGAGCCCGCTGGCATCCCGCAACCCCATCCAGGTGGGGGTGGAGCTCTACGNNAGCCCGGCCTGGCGGCGGATATCGAAGTGATCTCGCTGCTTTGCGAGGCGCTTGAGCATGTGGGTGTCGGTGAGGTCTGCCTCGATCTCGGCCACGTGGGCATTTATCGCGGTCTCGAGGAATGGCTGGAACTGGACCGGGGCGCCGCCACGGAATTGTTCGACCTGATGCAGAGCAAGTCCTGCGAACTGGATGCGTGGCTGGCGGCCAATATCGACGATGCCGCCATTGCCGACATGCTCCGGGCCCTGCCGGGTTTAACCGGGGACCGCAATGTCATCGACCGGGCCCGCACGGTATTGGCCCGGGCGCCGGCGGAGATCGAACTGGCCCTGGATGAACTGGAGGCGGTGGTTGATGCTGTCGCCGACGCAGTGCCCGGGGCCACCCTTTACCTGGACCTGTGCGAGCTGGAAGGGTATCACTATCACACGGGGATTGTGTTCGGTGCCTATGCGCCCGGTCTTCGACAGGCGGTGGGCAACGGTGGCCGCTATGACGATATCGGCGAGACCTTCGGCCGTGCCCGTCCGGCCACCGGCTTCGGCATCGATCTCAAGGCCCTGGCTGAACTGCTGGACGGCACGGAATCGCCGCCCGCCGGTATCTATGCCCCGCCCTCCGACGAGCCCGCCCAG
>DGNJ01000098.1:5167-6009 GCA_002388905.1 Cellvibrionales bacterium UBA4495 | reverse complement strand
CGCCCGCGGCGAGCGCGTCGTCTGCGGATTCCCCGGTCAGGTGCCGGACTACGAATCCCTGCATTGTGACCGCCACCTGGTTGCCGAGGGCGACCGCTTCATTGTCAAACCGATCCGGGACTAGTTTCAGAGTATTGCTATGGGAAAGAATGTCGTGGTGCTCGGCACCCAGTGGGGTGATGAGGGCAAGGGCAAGATTGTCGACCTGCTCACCGACAAGGTGGCCACCGTGGCCCGCTTCCAGGGAGGCCACAACGCCGGCCATACCCTGGTGATCGAGGGCAAGAAAACGGCCCTCCACCTGATTCCCTCGGGTATCCTGCGCGACGGTGTCATCTGCGCCATCGGCAACGGCGTGGTGCTGGCCCCCGACGCCCTGATCCGCGAGATCGAGGAGCTTGAAGCCAGTGACGTGCCGGTTCGCGACCGCCTGCGTATCTCCCCGGCCTGCCCGCTGATCCTGCCCTGCCACGTGGCCCTGGACGCGGCCCGGGAAAAAGCCCGGGGCGATGCCCGCATCGGCACCACCGGCCGGGGGATCGGGCCCGCCTATGAAGACAAGGTGGCCCGTCGCGGCCTGCGCGTGGGCGACATGCTGGCGCCGGAGCGGTTCGCCGTGAAACTGCGCGAGGTGCTCGAGTACCATAATTTCGTGCTGGCCAACTATTACGGCGCCGAGACCGTGGACTACGAGGCGGTCCTCGAGCTGGCCCTCGCCTGGGGCGAAGAATTGCGGCCCATGGTCGCCGATGTCACCGAACTGCTGCACGGTGCCCGGGAGCGGGGCGACAATATCCTGTTCGAGGGGGCCCAGGGCTCGTTGCTGGATATCGATCATGGCA
>DGNJ01000098.1:466-5098 GCA_002388905.1 Cellvibrionales bacterium UBA4495 | reverse complement strand
TCACCAAGGCCTACACCACCCGTGTGGGCTCCGGTCCCTTCCCCACCGAGCTCGATTGCGAGGTGGGCCGTCACCTGGGCGAGAAGGGCTGCGAATTCGGCACCACCACCGGTCGCCAGCGTCGCTGCGGCTGGTTCGATGCGGTGGCGGTGAAACATGCGGTACGTATCAGCAGCATTTCGGGCATCTGCCTGACCAAGCTCGACGTTCTGGATGGCCTGGACACCGTGAAAATCTGCGTTGCCTATCATGACAGCGACGGCAAACCGGTGCCCATGCCGTCGGATGTGGAGAGCTGGGAGAGGATCGTACCCGTGTACGAAGAGCTGCCGGGCTGGCGCGAGTCCACGGTCGGTGCCCGGCGTCTCGAGGATATCCCGGAAAATGCCCGTGCCTATATCCGGCGCATCGAGGCGTTGACGGGTGTCCCCATCGACATCATCTCCACCGGGCCCGACCGGGTCGAGACCATCGTCTTGCGTCACCCTTTCGCCTGACTTATCGTAACCCGTCGCGTCTATTTTTTGCCGGTCGGTTTTCCGCCGGTTCCCGAGGACAGAGGTTATGAACAAGCTCGAGCAACTCAAGGCGATGACCACGGTGGTGGCGGATACCGGCGATCTCGATGCTATCCGCCAGTACGCCCCGGAGGACGCCACCACCAACCCGTCGCTGTTGTTGAAGGTGGCCGGCCAGCCCGGCTACCGTTCCTATATCGACGACGCCATGGCCTGGGCGCGGGAGCAGGGCGGTTCGGACAGGGAACAGATGCGCCATTGCATCGATCGGCTCAGTGTCAATATCGGCCGGGAAATTCTCAACCACATTCCCGGCCGGGTTTCGACGGAAGTGAGCGCCAGGTATTCCTTCGATACCGAGGCGACGCTGAGCCAGGCGCGTAAACTGATTTCCCTCTATAACAGCCTGGGCGTGGATAACGACCGGGTGCTTATCAAGGTGGCATCCACCTGGGAGGGCATTCGCGCGGCGGAAACCCTGGAGCGGGAGGGCATCCACTGCAATCTCACGCTGCTGTTCAGTTTCGCCCAGGCTGCGGCCTGTGCCGATGCCGGTGTCTACCTGGTTTCTCCCTTCGTGGGCCGCATCTACGACTGGTACAGGGCCAGGACCGGCGAGGAATATGCCCCGGAAAACGATCCGGGGGTCGGGTCGGTGACCCGCATCTACCACTATTTCAAAAACCACGGCTACGATACCGTGGTCATGGGTGCGAGTTTTCGCACCCGGGGTCAGATCGAGGCCCTGGCCGGTTGCGACCGGCTTACCATCAGCCCCCAGTTGCTGGAGGAACTGGCCGCGGACACCGGTAATCTCAGGCAGGCCCTGAAGGCGGGCAATGCCGAGCCCGAGCCCCGGAAGCATCTGGACGAGAAGGATTTTCGCTGGGCTCTGAACGAGGACGCCATGGCCACGGAAAAACTCGCCGAGGGTATCCGCAAGTTCCACGAGGACGAAGTCAAGCTGGAGCAGTTGCTCGGGGATTTATCCTAAGATCACCAACAAAGCCTCATTAAGCTTAGGGCCACCAGCAAAGGCTCTGTTAACAGTGGCGCTGGTATAAGCCGGGGCTGGCTATAATGAGAGAAAGTGCCAGCCGGCAGGAGGACTATCATCCGCTTCGATCTATTGCCCCATGCGTCGGCAATGCTGGAAACCGCCATTTATCTCTCGGTGGCGGCGGTACTGGGTGGCGTCATTGGTCTCCAGCGCGAACGGCGCAGCAAGCCCGCTGGTTTGCGCACCCACATGCTGGTGGCGGTGGGCACCGCCTTTTTCGTTATCATTGGTCGCGAGGCGAACCTTACCCCCGAGGGGTTGTCCCGGGTTATTCAGGGGCTCGCCACGGGCATTGGCTTTATCGGCGGCGGGGTGATCCTCAAGCACAGCGAGCGGCTGGAAGTGCACGGGCTGACCACGGCGGGCAGTCTCTGGGTCACCGCCGCCCTGGGTGTTGCCGCCGGGATGGGCCTGATCGGTGCCGCCCTGGTGGGCGCATTAATGACCCTGCTGATCCTCTCTGTGGTTGGCGCAGTTGAAAAATCTTTCGACAAGGGAGCTGCCGGCCGGGATCGCGAGGGGGACTGACGGACAAAAAAAGGGGCAGCCAAGCTGCCCCCAAGTCCGGTGTCTGTTGTCGCTGCTCCCGATGGTCAGAATCAGGCCGCCGCCTGCGCTGCCGCCGGGTCCAGGTCTTCGAGAGGGCCGAAGAACTCATAACGAACCTGTGTCTCGGGAATGCCCAGCTCCCGGGCAATTCGGTAAACCGACTGCATGAAGGGTTTCGGGCCCAGGAAGTACAGGTCCACGTCCCGGTCTTCGGGCAGGTGGCGCGCGATGATATCCCGGGAAATCAGGCCGCGCCCGTGGGGGTCGTCGCCCGCCTCGGCATTATCGTAGAGATAATAGGGACGAACGTTGTCGAACTCCGCTGCCAGTTGATCGACGTGATCCCGGAAAGCGTGCATGCGACCGTTCTGGGCAGCGTGGATAAAGGCAATGGGCCGGCCGCTGCCCGCCGCGGCGTTGACCATGCTGATGGCCGGGGTGAGGCCGACCCCGCCGGTGACCAGCACCAGGGGGCGCTGGGACGCCTCCAGGACAAATTCCCCGCACGGAGGCAGCAGGTCCAGTTCATCGCCCACCTGAACCCGGTCGTGGAGGTAGTTGGAAGCCAGGCCGCCGGATTCCCGTTTGACCGAGATGCGGTACCAGGGCTTGTCCGGGGTATCGGACAGGGAATAATTGCGCCGGGTGGCTTCGCCGTCGATATTGAAAAGAACGGTCAGGTACTGGCCGGGCTGAAAGGCCATCACCTCGCCGCCGTCCACTGGCTCGAAGTAAAAGGAAGTGATTACCTCGCTCTCTTTCTCCTTGCGGGCGACACGGAAGGTGCGCGGACCGCGCCAGCCGCCGGGCCGGGCCTCATGCTCGGCGTAGACTTTTTCTTCCGCTTCGATGAGCAGGTCGGCGAGAACCTGGTAGGCTTCAGCCCAGGCATTGATAATGTCGTCGGTGGCAGCTTCGCCCAGGACCTCCCTGATGGCACCGAGCAGGCACTGGCCGACAATGGGGTATTGCTCGGGAAGCACATTGAGGGCGGCGTGTTTCTGGATGATGGTGGGCAGGGCGCCCTGCAGGGCTTCCAGGTTGTCGATGTGCCTGGCGTAGGCCAGGACACTGTTGGCCAGGGCGCGGGGCTGGGTTCCGGCGGTCTGGTGGGCCTGGTTGAAGTAGGCTTTCACTTCCGGGTAGTCTCGGAACATGGTCTTGTAAAAATGGTTGGTGATCTGTTCGCCATGCTGCTCGAGAACAGGGACAGTGGCTTTGACGGTGTCGATGGTCTTTTGGGATAGCATATTTTGTGTCTCCAGGACTGCTTGGTCGGTTACCGGTATCAGGCTCGATAATCTTTTAGTAACAAATTGCGTGCCAATATTTAATATTCTGATTTAATTGGAAAAAATATTATGAGATGTTCTTATGACAATATTCGGGTGATGTCTTAAATACATCTTTATTGTCTTTTTGATATCGCCTGTGGCGGCTTGGGTGCTGCGATGCCTGTCGCTCCCCGGGTCCGGCGCCGACAATTCACGAATAGAAGGAGCAGGAACATGAAGACACGCGCCGCAGTGGCATTCGAGCCGGGCAGGCCTCTGGAGATCGCCGACGTGGAGCTGGAGGGCCCGAAAGCCGGCGAAGTGCTGGTGGAAATCAGGGCATCGGGTGTCTGCCACACCGATGCTTTCACGCTCTCCGGGGATGATCCGGAGGGCAACTTTCCGGCCATTCTCGGCCACGAGGGAGCCGGCGTCGTGGTCGACGTGGGGCCGGAGGTCAAGAACCTGAAGCCTGGCGATCACGTGATCCCCCTCTATACCCCGGAGTGCCGGGAGTGCGATTTCTGCCTCAACCCCAGGACCAATCTCTGTCAGGCCATCCGCACCACCCAGGGCCAGGGTGTCATGCCCGATGGCACCAGCCGTTTTTCCCTGGACGGCAAGCCCCTGCATCACTACATGGGCTGTTCCACGTTTGCCAACCATACGGTATTGCCGGAAATTGCCCTTGCCAGGGTGCGCGAGGACGCCCCTTTCGACAAGATCTGCTATATCGGCTGTGGTGTCACCACGGGCATCGGCGCCGTGGCCTTCACCATGGGTGTTGAGGCCGGCGCCACGGTGGCGGTGTTCGGTCTCGGCGGTATCGGCCTCAATGTTATCCAGGGCGCGCGCATGGTGGGAGCATCGCGGATTATCGGCGTCGACCTGAATGCCGGCAAGGTACCCCTGGCGGAACAGTTTGGCATGACCGATTTCGTCAACCCGAAGGAAGTGGACAATGTGGTCGACCATATCGTCCAGATGACCGGCGGCGGGGTGGATTACAGTTTCGAGTGTATTGGCAATGTCCAGGTCATGCGCCAGGCCCTGGAATGCTGCCACAAGGGCTGGGGCCAGAGCTGCATCATCGGTGTCGCCGGTGCCGGCCAGGAAATCGCCACCCGGCCCTTCCAGCTTGTTACCGGCCGCACCTGGCGGGGCACGGCCTTTGGCGGCGCGCGCGGTCGCACCGATGTCCCCCGCATCGTCGACTGGTACATGGAGGGCA
>DGNJ01000098.1:0-445 GCA_002388905.1 Cellvibrionales bacterium UBA4495 | reverse complement strand
CGACCTGATGCATGCCGGCGAGAGCATCCGCTCCGTGGTGCTTTATTGAGGGAGTAGGGCCAATGGAAACAATCGGTGACAACAAGTGCTTCGGCGGCCGCCAGCGCCGTTACCGCCACCGGTCGCAAACCCTGGATTGTGACATGACCCTGTCGGTCTACCTGCCGCCGCAGGCGGAGCAGGGGCCGGTGCCGGTTTTGTACTGGCTTTCCGGTCTTACCTGCACCGACGAGAACTTCGTGACCAAGGCGGGCGCCCAGCGCCGGGCGTCGGAACTGGGTCTCGCCCTGGTGATACCGGATACCAGCCCGCGCGGCGAGGGGGTGGCGGACGACGCCGATGGCGCCTATGACCTGGGCCTTGGCGCCGGGTTTTATGTTAATGCCACGCGGGAGCCCTGGCGCCGCCACTACCGCATGTACGATTACGTGGTCGACGAACTGCC
>DGNJ01000079.1 GCA_002388905.1 Cellvibrionales bacterium UBA4495 | reverse complement strand
CCCACACCGGTAGCCGGTGCCTGTGCCTCTGCTCCTGTGGGAGCGGTCCCCGACCGCGATCAACCACCCAACCCAGAACCAGCCCTCTTCGTGATCAGGGATCGCTCCCACATTGGTAGCCGGTCTGTCCTTTTCTTCCCGCACATTCACCCAGTGTTGGATGCACTGAACGGCAAAGGGGCGTTATGGTTTCTCGTTTCATCTGGTCGCGGTGGTTATGCGCCGATCACATCAGATAATCCATCAGGTTTCGGTTACCCTCCAGGGTGGTGCGGTGCATCACCCGACGGTATTTTTTCTTGTGGCCGTAGCCCTTGTGGATTGATTGCCAGTTATCCCAGATCACCAGGTCGTTGGGTTGCCAGATATGCACGTAGGAAAAACGTTCGTCGGTGGCGAATTCCTTTAACTCCCCCAGTAACTGGTCGCTGGCTTCCTGGCTGAGGCCGACGATTTTGCGGGTGAAGGTGGGGCTGATAAACAGTACCGGCCGGCCGTTGTAGGGGTGGCTGAATACCAGCGGGTGGATCACTTCCTCCATGGCCTCCACTTCATCCGGAAAGTCGATGTCGGCATCCTTGGGGACACCGGCGCGATTGTCGAGCAGGCTGTGAACCACTGTCAGGCCATGGATTTTCTGTTTGGTTGCCTCCGGCAGCGCCTGATAAACCTCCGCGGCATCAATATAGGCGGTGTATCCGCTCTCCGGCGGGATTTCGATCGGGCGCAGGAATCCGCCAAGGCTGGGCACCGGGTTAAAGGTCAGGTCGGTGTGCCAGCCGGAGTAGGCGACAATTTCGTCGGCGGTGGGATCGTCCTCCGCCAGGGGCTCTTCCGGGCTGGTGGACAGCTCGATAATTTCCGGATTGTCCCGGTGGCGCAGGAACTCCAGGGGGTGGATAACCAGGTCGCCGAAAGCCCGTGTGAAGGCGATATGGGATTCATTGGTCAGTTCCAGATCCCGTATCACCAAAAGAGCCGACTGTTCGAAAGCCTCTTGCAGCTGGCGGGTGTCCGCCGGGGCGAGGGGTACACCTTCGATGCCTTTGACTTCGATGGCGTGGCTGCCCGCCATGGGGGTGAATTCAAGTGTCATGGTTGTCACCGGTTGATCATTATTGGCTCACCTTGATTGAATCGCCGCTGCCCTTGCCCTTACTGACCGGCAGTGTCGCGGCATCGAAACCATAAAAACGCAGGGCATTGTCCCAGAGGGCTTTTTGCAGGGTGTCGCGGGACAGCCCTGGCATGTCCAGAAACGTGCTCACCGCATTGGGGTACTGGGCGTCCGGGTGGGGGAAGTCGGTGCCGAACAGGATATTGTCCTCGCCGAGGTAATCCACGACCTGGTAGAGCAAAGTGTCGTCCGGCTCGGCGGAGATAAAGCACTGGCGGCGAAAATACTCGGTGGCTTTCATGGTCAGCTCCGGCGCATAGCGCCAGCCAACCAGCTCCTGGTGTTCGTCCAGGCGGTGCAGCCAGTTGGGCAGCCAGCCGACGCCGCATTCCAGGCAGGCCAGCCGCAGGCCGGGGTGCCGCTCCAGCACGCCGTGGATGACGATCGACATCAATGCCAGCTGCTGTTCCAGGGGGTGGCAGGCGGCATGCTGCTCGAGCCAGTTATCGGGGAAACGCTCGCTGCCGATATTGTGCATCATCGAGCCGGAACCCTCGTGCAGTGACAGGGGTACGTCGAGGGCTTCGAGCAAGGCATAGAATGGCTCGAAATCCGGGTGACCCAGTGGCCGTCCGCCGACGGGGTTGGGGCGCGTCCAGAACGCCCTGAAACCCAGCTCGTGGTAGGCGTACTCCACTTCCTGTAAGGCCGCTTGCACATCGAAAAGCGGAACGGGCGCCGCGCCGACAATGCGCCCGCCCGACTCGCCGGCGTACTCCGCCATCCAGCGGTTGTAGGCCCGGGCCATGGCGCAGGCCAGTTCCGGGTCCATGCCCTCAACAAAACAGTCGTACAGAGGACCGTAGATCACCGAGACGTCCACGCCCTCCACATCCTGCCCGCGCATCACGGCAGCGGGGGTGAAGCCATCGGGGGCGATATCGCCAAAGCGGTCCCGGATGCGTTCGGGGGTGAAGCCCAGGGCGCTGATGGTGTCCGGTGGGTGCTTCATGATCGGTTGCCCATCCACCCGGCGCTCGGCGGGCTGCCCGGTGACACGGCCGCGAAAGCGCGGGTCCAGGTAACGCTCGTAGAGATCGGGCGGTTCCATGGTGTGGCCGTCTGAATCGATGATTCTCAGTTCTGCGCCCATGTTTCGCTCCTGCCTCTCATGGCATTCCACCGTTATGGCTAAGCCCGGCCGCCCCGCAGCAATGCGCCGGGCAATTGGTCAGCATCGGCGGCCAGTTGATCCTGACCTTTCGAACGCAGCACGGCGCCATTGACAATGACCGTATCAATACCAAAGGCCTCGGAAATCAGCCTTTCGGCGCCGCCGGGCATATCGTGCACCCGGCGCAACTCGCCGGCGTTAACCGTTTCGGGATCGAAGATCACCACGTCGGCCGGTTTGCCAACCGCAAGCACACCACGATTCTCGATGCCGTATAACTGCGCCGGTCGCTGGGTGAGGATATGAATGGCCCGTTCCAGGGGCATGATGCCCCGGTCGCGCACCCAGTGCCCCAGCAGGTGGGTGGAATAGCCCGCGTCGCACAGCTGGCTGGCGTGAGCGCCGGCATCGGACAGGGCCAGGACACAATCCTGGTCGGTGCGGTCCAGTAGCTCGGCCACGTCTTCCTCATCAAAGTTGAGGGCGGCGAGGCGGAAGCGAGCCTCCAGGTCGGTGTCGAGGCTCAGGTCGAGCACAAAATCGATCACGTCCTTGCCTGTCTGGCGGGCGGCTTCGGTGACCGGCATGTTTTCCATGGCCGGGTCGAGGGGGTTGCTGGAAACTTCAGTGCGCAGATACCAGCCCGCGAAGGGGTGGTCCACGCCCTCGCGCAGATCCTCGCGAAAGGTCTCGCGAAAGGCCGGGTCGGCGTAAATCTTTTTCTTGCCCGCCAGGTCCGTTTGCATGGTGGGCTTGAAATAGTCCCGGGACTGGAACGGGTAGGGCTCGTGAAAATTGAAATCCAGGGAAAAATCCCGACACGACACCTGCGGCACTACCATGGCGCCCTCCTCTTGCAGGGCGCGGGTGCGCGCCAGCAGGTCGCGGTGGGATTTGGGCCCCATGATGCCTCCCAGCAGGGCGCCCCAGCTCACCGGGCAGTTGTGTTTTGTGGCGATCTCGCCCAGTTCCTTGAGGAAGAAATCCGTGGTCATGAATGACGGGGTCACTTCGACAATGCCCCGCCCTGATTCGGCCATGGCGCCGGTTAGCTGGTCGATCTCGTCATTGGTGGCCACCCGGCTGGGTACCGGCAGGCCGTCGAAGCCGTTGTGAGCCTCGCCTTTGGAGGTGGCAAAGCCCAGGGCGCCCGCCGCCATGGCATCGCGGACCAGGCTTTTCATCTCCTCGATTTCAGCGGTGGTGGCTTCCCGCTTGACGGCATCCTCACCCATCACATAAAGGCGAACGGGGGTGTGGCCCACCAGCACCGCGACGTTGATGGCAAGGCCGGAGCCCTCGAGAGTATCCAGGTAGCCGCCAAAGGATTCGAACGGCCAGTCGGTGCCGAGCCCGGCCTGCAGCGCATCGAGGCTCATACCCTCGACCTTTTCGAGGGTTCGCATGATCAGGTTGCGGTGTTCGGGACGGGTGGGGGCGATACCAAAACCGCAGTTGCCAATCACCACGGTGGTGACCCCGTGCCAGGGCGAGATGCTCATCAGCGGGTCCCATAGCACCTGGGCATCGTAATGGGTGTGGACGTCGACAAATCCCGGGCATACCACCTGGCCGGTGGCGTCGATGGTTTGTGCAGCGCTGCCGCTGGCTTCACCCAGCGCCACTATCGTGCCGTCGCGAATGCCGACATCGCCCGTGTATGCCGGTGACCCGGTGCCGTCGATGATAATGCCGCCGGTAATCCTGAGATCGTAATCCATTGGGCTATCGCCTCCTGGTTGGTCGATCCCTGACACCGCTTTATTGTTTTAATCTGGCTGATGCACTGAAGCCAGATTAGCCAATCTGCTCAGAAAATGCCAGTTCTGGGCCACACCAGTAGCCCGCGCCACCCCATCCCATTCTGTGAGAGCGGTCCCCGACCGCGACATACCACCCAGCCCCAAACCAGCCCCCATCACGATCAAGGATCGCTCCCACACCACTAGCCGGCGCCACTGCTCCTGCTCCTGTGGGAGCGGTCCCAGACCGCGATAGACCACCCAGCCCGAACCAGACCCCCATCGCGATCAAGGATCG
>DGNJ01000123.1:49578-52759 GCA_002388905.1 Cellvibrionales bacterium UBA4495 | reverse complement strand
AGGCCTGATACTTGAGGGTCATGTTGCGCCGGCCGATGGCACCGCGCGCGTTTTTGGAAATATGGGGCCAGGTGTCGGTGTCGTCCTGCTCGATAAGACCCGAGGTACCGATCTGCTGAACGGCGCTGCGCAACATTTTTTCCTTGATGGGTTCGGGGCAGTCTTTTTCGGTGAACATCCAGGTCCAGAATTCTGAACGGTCCGGCCCGCGGGGTACGATGATGTGGATCCCCATGGCGCCGAGCATGGTGCCGTCGGATTGGGGCGCGTACACGAACAGGAAGTTGATATTCGGAAAAATACCACCCACCTGCGGCGGCCGCTCCACCAGCATCCGGATCTGGCCCTCGGAGAGGTGATTGCTCAGTTCCGGCACCAGTTCGGAGGTAATTCCCGGCGGCGGGAATTTGTGGATGCGATCCTCCAGCTTCATGCTCTTGGCATCCTGCTCCTTGGCCGTGGCAAAGGTCATTTCGATGGGAATACAGCGGGCATTGTGGCCGTTGGCGCTGACATTGACGCCGTACATGGCGGGAGGCTCACCCGAATCGCCGGTGCTGAACAGCCCGGCATCCTGCAGCCAACGGTGCAGGGTCAGCGTGTGGAAGCCGTCCCCCCCGGACTGTTCCCCGGAACATTTCCAGTTACAGTCGATGGACACTTTCTGAGGCGGACCGAGCACTTCAAGCCCTTTGTCGGTGCGGTTCCAGAGCATGTCCATATAGAACTTGATGTCGCCCAGATATTCCTCCAGGGACGGGCCGTCAATATTCCAGGTGGCAAAGATCAAACCGCCATAAAGCTCGACCCTGGCCTTTTTCAGGCCCAACTCGGATTTCTCGCAGATATTGCCGTGCATCTTCTCCTTCTCGGCGGGGGCACCGACGAAATCGCCATTGGGGCGGAAAGCCCAACCGTGGTAGATGCACTTGTGAACCGGGGAGTTGCCCTCCTCGCCCAGGGCCACGCGCATGCCCCGGTGAGGGCAGACGTTAAGGGAGGCATGGATGTTGCCCTCGCGATCCCTGGCGACAATCAGTTCATCCTCGCCAATGGGGCGCACCATGTAATCGTTGGAGTTGGGGATCTCGGACTCATGGCCCAGGAGATTCCAGCCCTTGCCAAAGAGGTGCTCAAGCTCCAGCTCGTAAAGGGACTGGTCCCCCATGGCGCGAAGGGAAACCTCGCGGGTCTCCAGGTTGAAAAGATCTTCGACGGCCGTGCCGTCCCACAACACCCTTTTAGATTGTCTGGTCATGACTGCAAGCTCCTGTAAACTTGGGTACGCGCAAACTCAAAATAGAAGACCGCGTTTGTGATTATCGACAAGCATTATACGCTTTGACAAATATCTGTTCAATATGCACAATTCTAACACATTGCGATGTCGGCAACGTCCGCCCGTCCCGCGCAACAGCGCGGCACCCACAGGTAAAACTAGTACAGCACCTCTTTCTTTGACAGGAGATATTGCATGACGGCTCCCCTGGAAGGCCTGAAAATTCTCGACTTCTCGGTGCTGCTGCCCGGCCCCTACGCCACCCAGATGCTCGCCGACATGGGTGCCGACGTTCTGCGCATCGAGTCGCCCACGCGCACCGATATGATGCGAATCGTGGAACCCCAGGTGGGCGGCATTTCCGCCGCTCACGGCACGGTGAACCGCAACAAGCGATCCCTGACGCTGGATTTGAAACAGCCGGAAGCCGTGGCTATTGTCAGGCAACTGGTGGCCGAATACGACATAATCGTGGAGCAATTCCGGCCGGGAGTCATGTCGCGCCTGGGCCTCGGCTACGAGGCAATGGCCGAAATCAACCCGGCCCTGATCTACTGTTCCATCACCGGCTACGGCCAGACGGGCCCCCTGAAGGACCGGGCCGGCCACGATATCAACTACCTGTCCCTGGCCGGCCTGGCCAGTTTCAGTGGCCGGGAAAGTTCCGGACCGGTACTGTCGGGCACCCAGATCGCCGATGTCGCCGGTGGCAGCCACCACGCGGTCATGGGCATTCTCGCCGCGGTGATACAACGCCAGGCCTCCGGCGAAGGCCAGCATATCGACATCAGCATGAGCGATGCTGCCCTCGCCCTGACAACCATGCACGGTTCCTCGTACCTCGGCGGCGGTCATTTGCCGGGGCTGGAGACGGAAATGCTCAATGGCGGCACCTTCTATGATTATTACCGCACTGCCGATCACCGCTATATCTCGGTGGGCAGCCTCGAACCCCAGTTCTTCACGGCCTTTTTCGAGGCCATCGGTCAGCCCGAATGGCGCAAGCGGGCCACCGACCCCGACCACGATGCCCAGATGAACCTGAAAAAAGATATCCAGGCGATCATCGGTCAGAAGCCCTTTGCCGAATGGAAGGCCCTCTTCGCCGGGCTCGATGCCTGTGTCGAGCCGGTGCTTACTCTGGAGGAGGTCAGGGAACACCCGCATTTTCGGGATCGCGGGATGTTCGTGAAGGTTCCGGCGCCGGGCGGCGAGGAACTGCTCCAGATTGGCAACCCCATAAAATTCTCCGGCGCCGACTCTCGCTACGACTTCGCCGGAGCGACACTCGGCGCACACAATGACGAAGTACTGGATGAGATGGGATTCAAGCGCGCCGAGATCGAGGACCTGAAAAACAAGGGGGTTACCCGCTGACCGGGTCAAACCTGACCGGGTCAAACCATGCGGCAAAGCCGGTGCCGAGCATCTAAACTTGCGGTCAGAGACCCGGGACAAGGCACATACAACGCATATCCACTTCCAGGAGCAGACTATGCCTGACAACAATCAATTTGATCCCATGGAGTTCCGCAAAACACTGGGCACCTTCACTACGGGGGTCTGCGTGATCACCACTCGCGCGCCCGACGGCGAACCGGTTGGCCTCACCGCCAACAGCTTCAATTCCGTATCGCTGGACCCGCCCATGGTGCTGTGGAGTCTTGCCAAGACCTCGCGGAATCTGGAAGCCTTCGAAAATGCCGAGCACTGGGCGGTCCATATTCTGGCCCAGGGACAGGAGGACCTGTCCACCAAGTTCGCCAAGAGCGGCGAGGACAAGTTTGCCGGCGTCGAGACACGGGAGGGTGTCGGCGGCATACCCCTGCTCTCGGGTTGCACATCGTTGATGCAGTGCCAGAGCGAATACAAATACGAGGGCGGCGACCACATTATCTTCGT
>DGNJ01000123.1:0-49552 GCA_002388905.1 Cellvibrionales bacterium UBA4495 | reverse complement strand
ACCGCCGCTGGTATTCATGGCCGGGCGCTATGCCACTGCCTCCGACAGGACGGAAAACACTCCGACGCCTGAGGAAATCGCGCAGGCCACCAACCCGAGCTTCAGTGACAACTCCCTGGACTACCTGCTGCCACGGGCCCACTACAATATCTATTCCCGGGTCCGCAAGTTTCACGAAAGCCATGGCCTGTCGGATCACCAGTATTTCGTGCTGTGCAGCCTGATGGCAGAGGACGGCCGCTCCTGGGGCGAGATGAACCAGATGTTCGGCATGACCGGCCATACCATCACCCGCGAACACCTCCAGGAATTGAAATCCCGCGACCTGATCACGGCCGTCCCCGACGACGACAACAGTCCCATGCACCTGACCGCCGACGGCCGGGATATGGCGCTCCGGGTGATTTCCGAGTCCAAGGCCATCGAAGCGGATATACTCTCCCACTTCGATGAACGGGACGCGGCACTGCTCAAGAAGCTGTTGCGCCAGCTTGTCCGAATTACCGATATCGGTGTACCCGGCCTCTGGAAATAGAGCAGTTGCCGGATTCACCATTAGAGAGGGCATGGCTTTGACAGGTCAGACCGAAAACGAGAACACCCTGAAACTGGAAGGCACACCCAACTTCCGGGACCTGGGTGGCCTGGTGGCCCGGGACGGCCGGGCAGTACGCACGGGAATGCTCTTTCGCACCGAGGGCCCTGAGTTCCTCACCGGGCGCGACAGTGAGAAACTGCGTGCCTGCGGTATCCGCCTGGTCTGCGACCTGCGCAGCGAGGGCGAACGCCACGCCGCGCCCAACAGCTGGTGCGAGGGAATGGACGTGGAGATCCTCGAGTCCGGCGGCGCCGTCGACCTGCGGGCGCGGAACAACGATGCCTGGGAAGCCCTGCGGGCCGACCCTTCCGCCCGTGGCGCCCGGCGAGCGGTCATCCACAACTACCGGGCCATGCCCTGGGCCCTGGCCGTTGACCTGCGTCGCCTTATCGACGGCATGCTGGTGCACGGCCGCTTGCCGGCGCTTATCCACTGCACGGCGGGCAAGGATCGCACCGGTTTTGTCGTTGCCATGCTCTTACTGGCCCTGGATATCCCCCGGGACACGGTCTTCGAAGACTACCTGCTCAGTGCCCGCCACATGACAGACCGCTTCCATCCCTCGGTGAGAGACACCTTCAGGGATACCTTCGGCTACGAGCCGAGCCCGGAAACGCTGGCCGCGATGACCGGCATCGACGGCGAATACCTGGCCGCGTCACTGGCGTCGGTGGAGGAGGAGTCCGGCTCCCTGGAGACTTATTTCGCCGAGAACATGGGCCTGACCGGCGACAAACAGTCCCGCCTTCGGGATCTGCTGCTCGACGGCTCCTGAGTTATTTTTTAACGATCACTGTCCGCTTCAGGCAGACAGCCCTGCCCCCTGGCCTGTCTCCCGTTATTCGACACCCGTCAAGGTCCCGATTATACTCGCGGCTTACCACGCACCTATCATGACAGCAATGTCGCTTTATCAAGGCGTTACCACGCGGAGAGAATCACCTTGACAACTAATACTGCAACGGCCGGCGCCGCCTCCAACCTGAAGGCACCGCACGCATCCAGGAAGCGCAACCCCGGCCGCCCGAGCCTTCAGGAGGGAGAAAAGGCCCTCAATAATCTGTACAGGGTTGCCATGCACCATTTCCTGCTCAAGGGGCTGGACGGTGCCAACATCCAGACCATCGCCCGGGAAGCGGGCGTCTCCCGCCAGATGATTCACAACCGTTTCGGCAGCAAGAAACAGTTTTTCGAGGAGGTGACCCGGAACGTCGAAACCCGGCTCTTCTTCGACGAGATCGATATCGAGCACCGGGCCGACACTGACGACCCCTACTCGGTGCTCAACTATATCGGTAACGAGATGATGGACCTGTTCCTTTCGCCCGATTACGTGGAAACGTTCCGCATCCTCAATGTGGTGCTTTCCCAGCATCCGGAAGTGGCCAGACTCCACGCCAGGGCCCAGGACAGGGTCTTCGCCACGATCGGCAAACACCTGCGGGCGGCGGCGGAGCAACAGAACATCAAAATAGAGAAATCAAAAAAGGCCGGCCGCGACTTTGTTTCCCTCATCTACGGCCTGGCACTGCCCACCATCCAGGGAACCAGCGAAAGGCCTTCGACCCGCTGGCAGCGGCGGGAGATCCGGGAAATCGTCGACCGCTTCCTGCGCGGGCTGGGCTTCCCGGCACGGGGCTGAACCCATGGCGGCCCGGTCATCCAACGACGCGGAACTGAGTGCCCGGCTGGCCCCCTGGCTGGCACGGGCCCTCGGCACAGACCCGGACAGCCTGACCATCCCGGTCATCGACCGCTCGCTCACCGCCGGTTTCTCCGCTGAAACCATTCTCTTCGAAGCGGCCTGGCATGAGAGGCGACCGATACAAAAGCCTTTCGTGCTGCGCCGGCAACTGGCGGGACAGGACCTGCTGCCCACCCCCACCCTCAAACACCAGTGGAATGCCATGGCCGCCATGGCGAGATTCCCTCACATTCCCGTCCCCGGCCTGGTGGGCATCGACGAAACCGGCCAGGTTCTGGGGGACCCTTTCCTGGTAATGGAACGCCTGCCCGGCAAGGTGCTGCCGGTCAAGCCCAATTATAATGTCAGTGGGTGGCTGCACGACCTGCCCGAAAGCGAGCGCAAGCGGGTGTGGCTCAACGCCGTTCGCGCCATTGCCCGGGTCAACCGCCTGGACTGGCGCGACGGTTTCCAGTGCCTGAATCCCGTGCCGGGGCGCGAACCCGGCCTGGATACCTACCTGGAATGGCTGGAAAGCTGGGTGCGCTGGGCGGTGGGCGAACGGCAAAACCCCATCTGCGACGCCGCCCTGGACTACCTGAAAGGAAACAGGCCCGCCAATCAACCGGTGGATGTCCTCTGGGGCGACCCCAACTCATCCAACATGCTGTTCAGCGACCGAGGCGATGTCACCGGGTTGCTGGATTGGGAATTCGCCTCCCTGGGCCCCGGGGAAATCGACCTGGCCTGGTGGATGATGTTCGACGAATTGCTCAGTGCCGGCAACGGCCTGCCCAGGCTGGCGGGATTGCCCGAGCGCGAGGAAATCATTGCCGTTTACTCGCAAGCCCTGGGGCGGCCGGTGGTGGCCATGGAATACTATGACATTCTTGTCTGGCTGCGCATGGCCATCGCCAACATGCGCCTGGTGGACCGGCAGGTGGAACGGGGCCGATTCAAGGCGGACAACGATGCCTGGCTCTACACACCGCCGGCGGTGACACTGGCACGCCGCCTGGGCATGGACGATATCGAAGTCAGCGAGGATTTTATGGCGTTTATCACCCTGCTCACCGGCTGATTCCGCTCTGTCCTTTCAGAACGTTTGCAGATGCAGCCGCGTCAGCTTGAGGGAGGTGATCTGCCAGCGGCCATCGCGACATTCATAGCTCTCGTGATAGTGCCCGTAGCCGTGAAGCGTAGTAACGCCGGGCACGGGCGAGTTGACACCCTCGGGCCAGATAACCACGTCAGACATGGCCCAGACAGCCTTTGCGCTGGTCTCCGAAATAAGTTCGATCTCCGGTGCATGGACCTGGTGCACAGTAATCGCCTCCCCCACGAAGCCCCGGACCTGGGCCACTACCTTGTCGCGGC
Organism: Cellvibrionales bacterium UBA4495; assembly: GCA_002388905.1. Lineage (GTDB taxonomy): Bacteria > Pseudomonadota > Gammaproteobacteria > Pseudomonadales > Porticoccaceae > DGNJ01. The sequence goes on along the minus strand of DGNJ01000123.1, from coordinate 45,893 downwards.
CCCGGGTTACGGGATCACCGATATCCGGGGAAACATCGTCGCTGCAATCCATGACAATATCGTCGGCGAAAACCTCCGCCCACTGGTCCCACTGCTTGGTGTCCATGAACCGACAGTAGCGGGCCTTCAACTCCTGAACGGCCTTGCAGACTTCAAATTGGATGGCGGATTCCATAGGGCTTTCCTCTCATATTCGGGGGTTGGGTTGTACCGGCTCGTTTAACGCAATCCATTGAAAGACAGAATCAACGGGATCAGAGTCATCAAACGAATGACCCAAGACCATCAAGATGGCGACTGGCTCTTCCTCTCGATCGAGGCGGCGTTTCCCGGCCGACCGTACTTAAGCAATAAAAAAGCGGGTTATCCGTGGCTGCCCGAGACAGCACCGAATAACCCGCCCGTTTAGAGTCATTGACTCGGGTTCAGACCCGGCAATTACCAGTTGTATTTAACGGAAGCGCCGTAAGTGCGTGGTGCACCGTTATAACGAAGTGCGGTACCGAAAGCGTTCCAGAAATTGGCTACGCTCGTGTAGTACTCTTCGTCCGCCAGGTTTTTGCCCCAAAGGCTGAACTCCCAGTGACCGTCGTTGCTTCGCAACGTGGCCCGCGCATTGATCAGGTCGTACTCGGGCACGGAGTTCCACTGTTGCTCTTCACGCTGATTCGCCTGTACGGCAGCGGATTCGAAGGGATTGACAGTGTTGTCCTGGAACCAGGTTTCGTCGACCCAGTAGTAATCCACATGCAGATCCAGTTCACCCAGGTCTGTGTAGAAAGTCTGGGTCGCAGCGATGCTGTAAGTCAGCTCGGGGGCATGAACGGGGTTCTCGTCACTCCTGTCCACCGTCACAAGATCACCGGCATTAGGGCCGCTGGTGACCAGTTCGAGAGAACTGTACTTCTCGTACTCAACATCCAGTATGGACACGCTGGCATTGATATTCATGCCGTCCCAGGGCAGCCAGGTCAGCTCGAACTCAGCGCCCTCGGTCTGGGATTTACCCGCGTTGCGGATAAACTGGACAGGCTGGTTATCCACTGCAATGTTAATCAGACGTTGCTGATCGGTGGCCTTCATGTAGAAAAAGGCACCATTGAAGCGAACCCTGCCATCAAACAGATCCGACTTGAAGCCCACTTCCACATCCTTGACCTGCTCGGGGTCAAAAGAAGGGTTGCTGGAGGAGCGGAAGTTCCAGCCACCGGCCATGGAAGCGCCGCTGGTCTTGGCGTACAGGAACAGGTTGTCCGAGTACTGGTAATCCAGGCTCACTACCCAGGCCGGGTACTCGAACTTGGCGTTCTGGGTCCGTTCGCAGGGGCCGCCCGGAATATCCCGGTCAGCGGCCTCGATCTTGCACTGCGCCGGAACCAGTTGGCCGCTTTCGGGGTTTTCGCTGAAGATCCTGGTCTCCCGCTCGTCCCAGGTATAGCGGAACCCGAGTGTACCGCGCAGCTTTTCGGTAAAGCTGTAGTTGGCTTGCGCGAAGGCCCCGTAGGAAATATTTTCATGGACCGCATCGTTGGTGCTCAGGGCCATGAAAGGAGCGATCAGCTCCAGGGGCACACCCGTTACCGGTGCACCGGACTGGATCAGGGCCGAGGCAAAATCACGGCCGAACCGGTTAACGGAAAAATCCCCGCTGTCTTCGGTGAAATAATAGAGGCCGGTTATCCAGTCCAGGTCGTCGTTGACGGACCCGCTCAGCTGGAATTCCTGGCTCCACTGCTCCTGGTCCCATTCACTGTGGAAAGTCAGCAGGGACACGGGCAGGCCGTCCAGGTCCACCGTACCTGTAGAGGTAGCCTCCCGATAAGCGGTGATGGATTTCAGGGCAAGACTTCCACCCAGATCGAAATCCAGTGTCAGGTATGCACCCTTGTTTTCATTGGTGGATTCGGGATCTGCCAGCCTGGAATCGGGGGGTACGGTGTTCAACGAGGAGCGGTCCGCATTCCAGTAGGTATCTTCCTGATCCTGCTGGGCCAGAAACGCCTGGGGATCAAACCCGATACCGTTTGGAATGCCAAAGGCGGCATTGCCGGAAAAAATCGCACCCACGAGACCACCAGCAGCCCCCGGGTTAATACCGACCACCTGACTCCGCTGACCGGAGTCTTCATACTCGCTCCAGTCCAGGCCCAGCGTGGCTGTAAAGTTCCGATCGAGCGGCTGCCACTGGAGCTTGGCGCGCACGTAGGTGTTTTCCTCTACTGCAGCCGCTTCCTGATCGAGGCCGTTCCAGACAAACCCGTTAGGGTCGCTATAGCCCACATAATCGCCATAGCCATCACGCTCGTTGTAACGGACGGCGAAACGAGCGCCCAGCTCCTCACCCATGATCGGCACATTCAACACACCTTCGAAGCGACGGTGCTCGTAATTGCCAATCTCGATCTTGCCGTAACCCCCGAACTCGCCGGTGGGATCGTTGGTTTTGATATTCAGGGCACCGCCGGTGGTGTTACGGCCGAAAAGAGTACCCTGGGGCCCGCGCAGGACTTCCGCCTGGGAGACATCGAACATATCCACGTTGCCGCCGGTGGGGCGGGCCAGGTAGACACCGTCGACGTAGGTGGCCACTGCGGGGTCGGTACCGCCGCTGGGAGAGACCTGGGCATTACCCCGGATGGAGAGGAAAATCAGTGCGGAGGAACCCGTACCACCGCTCATAATTGAGAGGCTGGGGGCCGAGCGGCGAAGGTCGTCGATTTTGGTGACCTGGGCCTTGATCAGCATTTCCTCGCTCAGGGCGGTGACCGCCACTGGCGTGGACTGCAGACTCTCCTGGGCCTTACGGGCGGTAACGACAACTTCCTCGATCTGGGACAGGGCTGGCGCAGCCATCCCTGCAACGGCCGCGGACAGGGCCGTGGATATAAGTGTGCGTTTCAGTAACATGCTTCCTTCTCCCGGAGCTAAAGTTTCTTTTTCCAAGCTCGCGCAACACGCGCTTCTTTAATAGATAAGCATGCCAAGAACAACCAGTGGTTACCCGGTCGGGCCGGGTGCCGGGGCACAAAAGAGAAGAATACCGGTCGACACCAGATTGCCATCGACCACCCCCCTCTTTAAGTCACTGTCTTGTTTTGCTTATCGGCGCCACTTTATGCCTTTAAAAAGCTGACTGTCAACCATTTTGTTACCCCATGCAACTCGTCAATGCAGGCACTTTAATAATACAGCCTATAAGAGCGGTGACCGGGCACCGCACTGTTTTCAAGGCTGTTAATGTCAGCGCATAAAAAAGGCGGGAGCCCAGAGGCCCCCGCCAGGCGTCCGGATAACCCGAAACGCTACCAGTTGTACTTGACGGACGCGCCGTAGGTGCGCGGCTCGCCGTAATACTGCATAGCGGTACCGACACTGGCAAAGAAGTTTGACAGCCCGGTGAAGTACACCTTGTCGGTCAGGTTCCTGCCCCAGAGGCTGAACTCCCAGTGGCCATCAAAGGTGCGCAGGGTCGCCTTGGCATTGAGCAGGCCGTAGCTGTCTATGGAGTTGTGTTTCTTGCGCTCCCGCTGCTGGGCCTGGAAGGCGGCGCTTTCGCCGGGGCGAACCGTATCGTCCTGGAACCAGGTCTCATCCACCCAGTAATAGTCCCCGTGCAGTTCCAGTTCACCCAGTTGCGTGTCCAGGACCTGGGTTGCCGCCAGGCTGAAGGTCATTTCGGGTGCCTGGGGCATCTCCTCGCCGGAGTGATCCACCAGGACCGCCTGACCTGCATTGGGGCCCGTCTCGATCCCTTCCAGCACTTCATACTCATCGTACTCGGCTTCCAGGAAAGCCAGGCTGCTGTTGATGGTCATGCCATCCCAGGGAAGCCAGGTCAACTCGAACTCCGCACCATAAGCGGTGGACTGGCCGGCATTAGTGACGAACTGGGTCGTCGTCTGGTTGGCACGGTCAAACTCGTTGACGATCCGCTGCTGGTCGTCGTACCAGACATGGAAGAAAGCGCCGTTGAAACGGACCCGGCCATCGAACAGATCGGACTTGAAGCCCAGTTCCACATCCATCGCGTCCTCCGGCTCGAAGGCCGGCACGTCGATGGTCCGGACATTCCAGCCACCGGCCATGGAAGCGCCGCTGGTCTTGGCGTAGAGGAACAGGTTCTCGCTGTACTGGTAGTCAAGACCCAGCACCCAGGCGGGATACTCGAAATCCTCTTCGTCGGTCTTCCGGCAGACGCCGGGATTGTCGCGCAGATTCGGCGGTATCTTGCACAGCGCCAGGGACAGAACGTCTGAATTGACCTGGCCCGGCTCGTAGTTGGTGCTGGTGTTGACCACTTCCCGTGTATCCTCGGTCCAGCGCAGGCCGGCGGTGCCACGCAGCGCGTCGGTAAAGTGGTAGTTGGCCTGGATAAAAATCCCCTTGGAGGTATTCTCGCCCACACCGTCATTGGTGCTTCTCTGGCCGATACCAACAGTCGTGGCGACGCTTTCCAGCGGCAACCCGATATAGGTGCTCGGTGAGGTGCCGGGAACACCGTCGATCAGCGGCAACACGAAGGGCCAGTCCCCGCCGAACCGGGATACGGAGAAGTCCGTGGTATCTTCCACGAAGTAATAGAGTCCGGTCGTCCAGTCCAGATCGCCCCAGCTGCCGCTCAACTGGAATTCCTGGCTCCACTGTTGCTGGTCCCATTCACTGTAGAACGTCAACAGGTTGACCGGCAGGCCGTCCAGGTCCACGGCACCGGTGGAGAGGGTTTCCCGATAGGCGGTAATGGATTTGAGGTCGTAATCGCCCAGTTGGACGTCAACGTCCAGGTAAGCACCGGAAATCTTGTTGGTGGACTGGGGGTTGTCCATTCTCGGATCCCAGTTGGCGTCGGGGTTCATGGACGAGTTATCCATGCTCCAGTAGGCGTCGTGGTCACTCTGCTGGGCCAGGAAACGATCGGGATTGAACCCGGTTCCCAGAAAGAAAGAGCCGATAAATCCGTCGAGGCCATCGGGGTTAATCGCGGTGACCCTTGTCCGTTGCCCGGTATCCCGGAACTCGCCCCAGTCGGCGCCGAAGGTGGCGGTAAAATTCCGGTCCGCCGGCGCCCAGCGCAGCTTGAAACGACCGTACATATTTTCTTCAACGGCCTCTGCATCCTGATCGAACCCGCTCCAGGTGAAATCGTTCAGGAAATTCGAATCGTTATAGCCTTTGTAATCGCCGTAACCGTCATGCTCGTTGTAGCGGTAGGCAAAGCGCATGGCCAGTTCGTCGCCGTCGATGGGGACATTGAGAACACCCTCGAAACGACGGTGGTCGTAATTGCCGGTCTCGACCTTGGCGTAGCCCTCGAATTCGCCGGTGGGGTCATTGGTCTTGATATTGAGTGCGCCGCCGGTGGTATTCCGGCCGAACAGAGTGCCCTGGGGGCCACGCAGAATCTCAGCCCGCTGCACGTCGAACATGTCCACATTGCCGCCAGTGGGGCGTGCGTAGTAGACGCCGTCAATATAGGTACCCACCGCCGCGTCGGCCAGGCCGCCGGGAGAAACCTGGGCCGCGCCCCGGATGGCGATAAAGATCAGGGCCGAGGAACCCGTACCTCCGGACAATATGGAAAGGTTGGGAGCGGATTTCTTCAGATCGGCGATCTCGGTGACCTGGGCATTGATCAGCATCTCCTCGGTCATCGCCGATACGGCGACCGGCGTTTGCTGCAGGCTCTCTTCCGCCTTACGAGCGGTGACTACGACTTCCTCGATTTGAGCGAAAGAAGGCGCCGCCATACCCGCGCAGGCTGCGGATAACGCGGTGGCCAGCAAAGTACGTTTTATTTGCATAGAATTAACTCCCTCCCAATGGCTGGGCTTGTTGTCTACAGTGTGGTTTTTTAACGTTGGTCTTTGTGGGGAAGAAACCCCGGACCCGGACTTGCGGATAACGCAATTGTGGAGCGATGTCCCTGCTGAAGAGATACAACCATTTTCTCTTTTCCCGATTAAAGCTGTTGGTGCTTGTCTGTTAAGATACTGTTAAAAGCTCTCTTGCTTAAAAGTTCTCTTACTCTTGCTGCCCATGTGCCGGCAGAGCGGGCCCATTAAAGCACCCGCATCCATATCCCTCTCAGGCGGGATTACGCAGCCGCTCGTAAAGTTCTTCGGAGGGCACCTCGCAGACACTGCCGATTCCCAGGGCTTTGAGGGTATGGCCGGCGCCGAGCCAGCAGCCGTTGAAAAAGCAAAGATCGCCGATCTCCCGCTCCGAAAAGTGACCATGGAGCTCATTCCAGAAGGCATCGTCGCCATTAAGGTTTTCGATGTCGTGAGCGAACCGGTCGGAGAAACGGATTGCCAGCCTTTCCCGCTCGCTGAAGCCCTCCCAGTCGAAATTGCGGTCAAGGGCGTTCTGGTAAAATGCTTCGGGAATTTCCTCATCGCAAAACCCCGGATAGTCGCGCCACATACGCATGCTGTTGCAAACCGGGCAGCCCATCATCGCTGTCATCAAAATGCGCATGCCCTCCCGTTCCCGGGGGGTCAGGGTGGTGTCCTGGTTGGTATAGACCGCCTTGAACATCTGCTGGCGAACCGCGAGCAGGCTGTCCGTTCCCAGGCGATTGAGAATATAGTCAAGCGGTGCATCATCGCCGGGAATATCGACTCGGTACGGCATGGCGGCCTCCGGCTTAATCTGGTGTCATGGCTTTATTTTGACGGCCTTGGCCGTCTTTTCCGGAAACCCCTCGTAGTGAAAGGTTTCCTACCCCCCTCTGGCGCTCGTACGCCCCCTCGCTTGCTCTCGCTTCGGATAGACACACGGGCAATTGCTTACAAGCAATTTCTATTGTCAGAATTATGAACGATTTAGCAAATTATGCAAGCCATAAGGCGCTGCACACAATATTAAATCGCATATGCGCCGGATCGAGTACCTGTCGCCATGGGCAACACCCGCTCCTTTACCAGGAAACCCGCCCCCCATCGACAACGATATTAGCCCCGGTGATGTAATCGGCATCCGCACTGGCGAGGAACAGGGCAACACCGGCAATATCCCGGGGCTTGCCGAAGCGCGGGATCAGGTTGCGGGCGAGCAGGGGCTCCGCCTCCGCCGGATTTGCCTTGGCCCAGTCGACGAAGCCCGGTGTCTCGATCACCCCGGGACTGATGGCCACCACCCGGATGCCGTGGCGGGCGCCTTCCAGGGCCATGTGCTTGGTAAAACCGATAACGCCCGCCTTGGCGGCGGCATGGGCGGCCCCGCCGTAGCCGGAACCGGTGATGCCCGCCGTTGAGGCAGTGTTGATAATGACGCCGCCATTTTGTTTCAGGTATTTCCAGGCAAAGCGGGTGGCGTAAAACACCAGGTTCAACTCGTTGTCCATGGTGAATTGCCAGCCATCCAGGGGGAATTCGTCGAATTCGGCGAAGTGGGGGGCAGCGGCGTTATTGTAGAGCACGTCGATACGGCCATGAACGGCCGCGGCCTCGTCGATCCATTTTTCCGCCTGCCGTGGATCGGACAGGTTCACCGGCTCCATGGTAACCAGGGAGCCACCGGCACGCTCGACCATTTCCCGGGTTTCCCGATTACCCTTTTCGTTGATGTCGCAGCCCACCACAAGGGCTCCCGCTCCGGTAAAGCGCAGGGCCGCTTCCCGGCCCTGACCGCTCCCGGTTCCCGTGATCAGAACCACCTTATTCTCGAGAGATTTCATTCTTCGAGCTCCTGTAATTATCCGTTATTTCAGATTAATACCGATTGTTCAGACCGTTCGCCCTCCGGGACTGGCGTTGAAATTTTCCGTGTTCTCGGCCACATGGGGCATATGGGAGATATAGCCGCCATCCACCACCAGCACCTGCCCGGTCACCAGGCGGGCGTCGTCCGACGCCAAGTAGGCCACCGCGGCAGCGATATCATCGGGAGTTCCCAGGGAGGACGTAAGGGAGTGAGACTCGATGCGCTGGAGTTGTTCGTCGGTATTGTTGGCCCTGGCCGTCCCGGTAAGAATCAGCCCCGGCGATACGGCATTGCAGCGAATACCCTTTTTCCCGTACTGGGTGGCGACATACTGTGTCAGGCAGTTAATGGCCGCCTTGGAAGAGGCGTAGGCGGGGGCATAAAAATCCCCGCGCAGGGAGGCCCCGGAACTGGTGTTGATAATAGCGCCCTTGCCGGTGGCCAGCAGTTGCGGAATGGCGTGCTTGATCATGAGCATGGTGCCGCGCACGTTCACATGGAAAGCCCGGTCCCAGACCTCGGCATCCATCTGGTCGATGGCCATATCGCGGACGATCTGCTCCATGCGCGTATCCGCGGCATTGTTGTGGAGAATATCGAGCCGCCCGCAGCGATCGGCTACCCGTGCAAATAGATTCTGGATGCTCTTTTCATCGGCCAGGTCCACCCGCTCCGCGATGGCTTCCCCGCCCTGCCCCGCTATCCATTCCGCCACGGCCCGGGCGCCGGCCTCGTCGATATCCGCCACCACCACTGTCGCTCCCTCCCGGGCCAGCCGCAGCGCCGTGGCACCGCCGATGGCATCTATGTCGCCGGCCCCGGACACGACGGCCACGCGGTCTTCCAGTCTTTTCATACTCGTGTACCTCTCTCTCGATCTGCCGTCAGCCCAGCGATTGGCAAACTCGTTCCCTGTTGGTGTTTATGGTCGTCACTGGCCTGCATGGAATAGCGTTAAAGCCATTGCGGACTATAGCGCGGCCATGAAATAATTCAAATGTCTTACTTTTTGTTGCCCGACGCTGCCGGCGCCGACATCCGGTACGAGCCGGGCTTGCGGGGGAACCGACCATGGTAAAACTCATGGCGCTGACAAAGTTGCCACGGAATGTGTCCGTGGACGATTTCCGGCACTACTGGAACCACAGTTTTTTCCCGGCTTTTCACGCTCTTCCCCTGGTACGGGAACACCTTATCCGTGCTGCCCATAACCCGGTTATCCCCATGGCGATCCGGGGCGAGGAGACGACCGTGGCCGACCAGTGGGCGGGAGCCGCCTGTTATTATTTCGACAGCCGCGTGATGGCGGAAGCCGTTCTGGCCGACCCGGCCTACCGGGAACTGAGGGCCGAACACAGCGACATTATGTCGGCATTCGTCCACTTGCTGGTGGAGGAGGTCTGGATCTACAACCGCGATACCTCGCACCTGCCCATAAAGGCTTTTGCTTTTTTCAAGCGCCAGCCGAAATTTTCGCGCCTGGAGGCGCTGCAGTATTACCAGGGGCCACACGCCGAACTGGGGGAGACTGTCAATCGCGGGCGCACCGTACGGTATATTCAGAACCACACCCTGCTCGACTACCGGAATCCGGACACACGGCATGACTACGACGGCGGCCCGGAAATCTGGTTCAAGTCGATGGAAACCGCCATGGACCTGTTTGGCGACAAGCAGGCCATGGCCACCCTGGCCGAAGACGAGGAACGATTTGTCCTGCGCGATCAACTGGTCCATTTTCTGGCGGAGGAAGAGATTCTTTACGACCAAACCTGACGTGGCCGTTCTGTTCGACGGACCGGCAATAACTCAATAATCACCGGGAGAAAGCAAATGTCCGCACATAGCAACAAGGAACTGGTAAAACGCTATTTCGACGCCGTCAATGCCGGCGATGAACAAAGAATCCGGTCACTGGTCACCGATGACTTCGTTTTCAAGTCCATGTACCAGAACCCGCCCTCCATGCGAATGGAGTGGGATATCGAGGGCTTTGCCGCGGCACCCCGCATTATGTCCTCGCATATGAACAAACCCATCGTACTGACGCCCGGGACCATGACGGCGGAGGACGACCGGGTGGCGGTGGAAGCGGAATCCTACGGAGAAATGAAAAACGGCAAGGTCTACGCCAATGCCTACCATTTCCTGTTCCGAATCAGGGACGGAAAGATCGCCGAGGTGCGCGAATACAGCTGCAGTTACACGGCGTACGACGTCTTCGGCGAATATCTGGAGAGTTTCTGACTGGCCGCGCAACCCGCGGGCCCCAACTTCAACCCACCAAGGCGAGGTAACAAAATGGGTATTGATAAAAAAGCCGCTGTCGAAAATTTTCTGCACCTGTTCGACGGGGGCAGCTGGCCGGATTTCAGCGAGGCCGCTTCTCTCTTTTCCGAGGACTGCGAGTGCTACGTGGTCTATCCCACCACGCCGCCGATCAAGGGCCGCCAGGCCCTTCAAGAGGAACTGGAACGCCAGGCCAGGGACAGCAGCAACCCAAGCTGCGACATCAAGGGCATGGCCTGCGAGGGGGACCGAGTTTACGTGGAACGCGTCGACTCCTTTATGACCCTGGGCAAGCCACTTTCCCTGTGCTTCTGCTCGGTGTTCGAAGTGAACGATGACGGCCTTATCAGGGCCTGGCGGGAATACCTGGACCCCACCGACACAGCCCGTCAGCTGGGCATCAGTTACGACGACCTGGAAAAACTGCTCCAGGGCTGAGAACGCGATGGCCGCCCTGCAGGGGAAAGTCGCGCTCGTTACCGGTTCGACATCGGGGATTGGCCGGGCCATCGCCGAGCGCTTTGCCGCGGAGGGCGCCTCGGTGGTGGTCTGCGGCCGTTCCCGGGAACGGGGTCGGCCAGTGGCATCCGCCCTTATCGGGCAGGGAGATCAAGCCGTGTTTATCCCGGTCGATATCGGCGACGAGAATCAGGTCAAATCGCTGGCGGATGCCGCCGTCGACGAATACGGGAAAATCGATATCCTGGTCAATAACGCCGGGCCCAACGGCGTGGCCATGGCCGTGGGGCGTTTTCACGAACTCTCCGGCGCGGCCTTCGGGAGCAACATTGATGTCGGTGTGCACGGCTTGTTCTGGTGTTGCAAGTACGTGCTGCCTCATATGATCGCGGCAGGCGGCGGCAGCATCGTCAATATTTCCTCCCTGGCCGCGGTTCGGGCGATCCCCCGGGTAGGCGCCTACGCCATGTCCAAGGCCGCCATGGAAGCCCTGAGCCGGCAGATTGCCAATGATTACGCCGGCGACAACATCCGCAGCAATTCCCTGCTGGTGGGCACGGTACGACCGGAGGCCAGCGACGACTCGACACTGCCGGAGGGTCTCGATGTCGCCGGGCTTGATACCGAAATGCGCAAAACCACCATGACGGGACAACTGGGGCATTACCGGGACATCGCCGATGCCGCCCTGTATCTTGCCAGCGACCGGAGCCGCTACATCACCGGCGCTTCACTGCCGGTGGACGGCGGCGCCAGCGGCAAAGTCCAGTACCCCGATTTCACCGAGTACGGCCTGTAAAAACCGGCCGCCATTCCGGGTATTGGTGTCGGGCGATGGTCTAACGGATTTGCAGCACGATTTTGCCCCGGACATGACCGGTCTTGCTCAGGGCCAGGGCCTTTGCGAACTCGTTCAACGGCATAATATGGCTGATGACCGGTCGAACCGTTCCGGCTTCCAGCAGCCGGCTGATTTCGGGAAGCTGCTCCGGGATAAAACCGCCGTGAACGACGACTTTGCGAATATCGTCCCNNCCGCCGTGCCACTGCTCGCCCACCAGTGAGGCGAGCACACCGCCCGGGCGTATCAGGCCCCGTGAACGCAACTGGGTATCTCCGCCAATGGCATCCAGGACGGCGTCCACCGGTTCGCCGCAATCCTCGAACGCCTCATTATGGTAATCGATAAAACGGTCGGCACCGAGGTCCAGCAGAAAATCCCGGTTATAGGCGGAACCGGTGGCAATGACCCGGGCCTGCCGCCATTTGGCAAATTGCACGGCAAACACCCCCACCCCACCGGCGGCGCCATGAACGAGCAGCGTCTGCCCTGCCTGCAAGTCGATGGCATCCTTCCGGAAAAGGCCGTCCCAGGCCGCCATGGCGCCGACGGGCACCGATGCCGCCTCGACAAAATCGAGGTTCCCGGGCTTGCGGTCAAGCCGGTGAACACTGGAGACCATGTAGTCAGCGAAGGAGCCGTCAAAGCGGAAATCGCACTGTCCGTAAACGGCATCACCCACCGAAAACCGCGAGACTTCTGCCCCGGTTTCCACCACCACGCCGGCGACATCGAAACCGGGGATGGTGGGCAGTGCCCTTTGCATGAATTCCTGGTTGATACCGTAAGTCAGCTGCCAGTCCACCGGGTTGACGCCGGCGGCATGGACGGCCAGGAGCACCTGGCCCGCACCCGGCGACGGCACCGGGATATCCTCGTAGCGGACAACCTCCAGGCCGTTGAACTCGTGAATACGCACCGCTTTCATGGTTTTCATGGCCGACCACTCCGCCAGCATCTCTCAGGGAACCGCCCGGATTCTACGCCCCGTCACTGGGACGCCAGGTAATCCTCCAGGTCGGCGAAGTGCCCGTGGTGGGCACTCAGGCCGCCATCGATAGTGATGACCTGGCCGGTGATATAACGGGAGGCATCGGAGGCCAGGAACAAGGCCAATTCGGCAATATCCTCCGGGCGGCCCAGTTCGGGAACGAGGGCGTGACGGGAGAGGATATCGATCAACTCCGGTGCCGCCCGCCGGAAGGTGTCGGTGATGATGGGCCCGGGCGCAATGGCATTACAGCGAATACCCTTGCGTCCGTGTTGCGTGGCGATGGATTTGGTCATGGATATCACCGCCGCCTTGGAAGCACCGTAGGCGACCCGGGTACAATCCCCCGCCTGGGCGCTGGCCGACGCCATATTGATAATATTGCCGCCGCCATTCTCGACCATGTGCCGAAGCCCATACTTGCAGCCCAGCAGATAACCGGTGGCGTTCACCTGCAGGGTCCGGTTCCAGACTTCAACCGGAATCTCCATGGCATTGGTATCCGCGTGGAGTACGTCGTTGTCGGTCAGGGCGGCGTTGTTGAACAGCACGTCGATTTTGCCGAAGTGATCCACGCACGTGTCGATGGCGCGTTTGAAGGAGTCCTCGTCGGCGATATCCAGCGCCACCGGCAACACGGCGTCGCCCAGCCTGGCAGCCAGTTCCCGCACGCCTTGCTCGACCAGATCCGCTGCGACAACCCGGGCGCCCTCGGCGACAAATGCCGCCACTGTCGCCGAACCTATGCCGCCACCGGCTCCGGTGATCATGACGACTTTATTCTGCAAGCGCTTCATAAACCATTCCTCGTTAATAATTAGGGTGCCTGTTCGCCGGTCACCGTCCGCCTGAACCAATCCATACACGGGCCGGGTCAAACAAACACCGCAGGCGTAATTTTGTGGTGTGTATGACAACAGCCAGGCCGGAATAGCGATTCTCCATTCCGGGCGACCGGCAACTCAGAAGTAGGTTTCCATATGGCCACCGTCCACGACAATGTACTGGCCGGTGATATAGCCCGCCCGTTCCGAGCAGAGAAAGGCGCAGACCCCGGAGATTTCGTCCGGCCTGCCAAACCGGTTCATTGGAATACGCTTGAGCTCGTTGGCCATAAATTCGTCGTAGGTCTGGCCTTCCTCCTCCGCGCATTTCTGGAAAAAAGCCTCGTAGTTCTCCCCCGTCTCGATAAACCCCGGGGGAATCGTATTGACCGTGATGCCATAGGGCCCCAGTTCATCCGCCAGGGTCCGGCTGAGGCCCAGGGCAGCGGGCCGGGTGGTGTTGGCCATGGCATAGTGGAAGTGCAGGGAGGAGTGCCGGGCGGGAACCTTGGCGCAACCGGAGCCGATAGTGACAATCCGGCCCCAGCCTCTTTCCTTCATGCCCGGGACCACGGCCCTTGCAAAGTTGGCAAAGCCCTTGACCACCGAGTCAAAGGACTTGTCGAAATCCTCGTCGGTAAAATGACCGAAGGCCCCGGGCGGCGGCGCCACCGGCGAATAGATGGCGATTTCCGGTATACCGAAAGCTTCCCTGGCCTCCGCTACCATGCGCGGATAGCTGTCGAAGTCCAGCAAGTCCGCCGAGACGGACGCGGCTTCGCCGCCCGCCGCGCGAATGGCTTCCACGGTTTCGTCCAGTTGCTTCTGGCCGCGCGCGACCACCACCACCTTGCAGCCGTTCCTGCCAAGTTCCTCGGAAATTGCCCTGCCGATGCCGTGAGAACCACCGGTAACAATTGCTACTTTGCCACTAATACCCAGATCCATTTTTGTTGCCTCCTCGATTTCAGATATTCCCATCGCGTAGTCGCGCCGGGTCAGTCAGCCAGCGCTTCGGTATTGTGGAAATAGCGGATATGAAGTTTCCCGTCCACGAACCGGTATATCTCGATGCTGGGGTGAACGGCACCATCCTTCTTGACGATGTTGTGCACGTAAACGGCGCCTTCGTTGCCATTGACCAGTATTTGCTGGGGTTCGGCATGGATTTCAGTGTTGTAGGTATCCCACATGTGATTGAATGCAGCCCAGCCGTCGACAGGGTCCTGGCCCACATACTCGATTTCGAGCCCGTTCGCCGACGCATTGCGGTACAGTTCGGTAAAAGCGTCCCGATCACCGGCATTCCAGATCCCGAAATTATCTTCCAGAAACTGGTGGATCGATTTTTCATCGTATTGCATTTTTCCCCCTTTGATTCATAAGTTATGGGTTGTCAAATATAAAATCCGGCAGGTCTATCCCGCTTTGTCTTCATATTCACCTTTATCGTTCAGGTGACGTCCAAAGAGGTCGTAGGCCGTGTAGCTACAGCAGTATTCACGAACCTCACGAATCCTGCCGTCTCGGAAACTGAACAGGAAGTGGTACGCGTTCTCATAAATCCGTCCGTCGGTAAGCTCGCCATAGGAATCTGCCTCTACGGCAACACGGTCATCTTCCGCCGTCATAGCGAGAAGCCTCAGCTTTATCGGTTTTTTCATGTGTTCCGACATCAGCCGGGGCGCCGCCGCGAATTGCCGGGCGTCCCACTTATAGCGCAGGACCGGCGGATTCTTGTTCATGGAGATAATGGCGAAATCGTTTGTAAGCAGCGAAAGGATTCGCTCCTCGTCCATTTGGTTGACGGCATCGAAATAGGCCTTGACGGCCTGTTTGTTCTGTACGGGTTTATCGTTAGTATCGCTCATGGTTTTTCTCTCCTGTTATGCAGCTTCAGGGAGTGGTTCACACGCCTGCTTCCCGGTGAAATCATTTACACCCCGGTTTAGGATCAGCCTCGAAAATACCCACACACCCTCAAAAACTATAGACCGGGACCGGTTTAAGCTACCGCCTTAAACGGCAGACAGGCAAAACCACGCGTCTGCCCATTTGCCGGGAAATGGCCTCGCGGTAAGCAACCTGTGTGCGAAGCTGCGGCGCCATCGTCAGGGCATAACCTCCCTGTATTCTCGGGTCACGAAGGTCAGCATGTCTTCCGGCTTACTGAATTTCTGCTCGTCGGGGCGGACAATGGCCCGGTATTGGTCGTTATCGTAGGCGGCGAGCAGCTCCTCGAGGCTGACCGCGCCCATATCCGCGCACATGGGGTAATACCGCCGGGGAAGCCACGACATTTCTTCGATAGCCGAACTGCGCCTTCCGTGGACCTGCCGGTAAAGGGTCAGTCGTTCCCAGGTTTCCGGCGCCCGTTGAGCAACCACGGGATGGACCTCACCCCAGTAACGCTGCGCTTCCCCCTCGGCCATGCCGTCGATGACGTCGCCGGCCACGGTCATGCGCGTGCCGGTCCGCCCATGGTCGTCCGGTTTCTTGGGCAGCACCTCGCCAAGCCAGGCAGCGCCGTCGGAAAGATCGAGAGCGTCGCCGAGATCAGGCACCTCCGGGTCCCGGTCCAATGCCACGAGCGATGCCACGGCACTGTCAAAATCCTCGAACGCTATCTCCACCAGGGCATCGAATCGGGGAGGGAAAAGGCTCTCCAGGGGAGAGCCGCTCAGATCCAGGGGCAGGTGGATCCTGATGTTTTTTAAACTGGCGGACCCCGAACCGGCGGCGCATACCGCCGGCGCCCAGGTGCCGGTAAGAAATGCGAGGAAATCATCGCCGGCCATGGCGGAATTGCGTTTGAGAAAAGCCGTCAGACGCCACATGGTAGTTTGCTCCTGGTGCCCTGGTCGCATCGCTCGTGGACTCGAACGGTGCGCACACGACCTATTGTTATGTGTGAGTCCACCGAGCCGAGCAATGGATAAGCCAACCCCCCTTATTCTGTCAACATAAAATCTTTCAGTCTATGCATTTAAGGGAATATTATAGATTTTTTAAGCAGCAATTCTTAAAGGCCGAGATAAACTCCGGGTACCATCTGACTAGTTATGCATGAACAGCCTTTCTCAGAGAAATCTTTTCAAAAAAGCAGATTTCGCGATTTAGTGTATAATTTTTGCACCATTCGCCGGCACCGAGCCGAACAAGTAACAAGGAACCCCCGCATGGGCGCCGATTCCAGTATCACCCAAAAAGCCTACAATCACCTCAAGAGCGACCTGGTCTGCTGTCGGTTGTCACCCGGGAAGCGGCTCAATATTTCGCAAATCCAGCGTGAGACCGGTTACAGCCAGGCTGCCGTGCGCGAAGCCCTGTCGCGACTGACTGCCGAAGGGCTGGTGGAAATCGAGCGCAATGCCGGTTTCAGGGCCACGCCCATTTCCACCACCGGCTTCCGGGAACTGTCAGAGGCCTGCATGATCCTGGAAATCCCGTGCCTGCGCTCCGCCATCGCCAACGGCGACCTCCAGTGGGAGGGCAACCTTCTGGCCAACTACCACATGTCCAGCCGGATGCTGAATGAAGTGGTCGAAGGCCGGGCCGACCTGGACAAGTACACTGCCAGCCGGGAAAGCTTTTACGATGTGCTGCTGGCGCCCTGCGATAACCAGTGGCTGCTTAAATCCTGGAAGCAACTGTATATCCAGCAAATGCGCTACCGCCACACTTTTCGCAAGCTCGCGGAATTCGAGTCCGGTTTCCTGGACTACTACAAGACCTTTATCGACGCGGTACTGGAGCGGGACACGGAAAAGGCGGTGGAGTTGTGCGTCGCCAAATACGAGAAAGTGATTAATTTCGTGGAGGCCCTGGGCGCCACGGGGGCCGGTGACACAAAACAGTCCGCCTGATTCGGCAAGCGCGGGCGGCAGCTGCCTTCCCGGCTGTCATCCGTTTTCCGGCCCTGCTATGCTGGCGACCAAAAGGAATCCAGCCCCATGACCGGACGATCCCGCTACCTGCAAAATACCCTCGACATTATTGAATCCGCCGGTAACCGGCTCCCCCATCCCACCCTGCTCTTTGTCTACCTGTGCGGTCTCGTCCTGCTCCTGTCCGGGCTTTGCGCCGCCCTGGGTGTGGAAGCGGTGCACCCGGTTTCCGGTGAACTGATCCGTGCCAAGAACCTGCTCGGCACCGAGGGATTGCACCTGATGCTGAACAGGACAGTCACCAACTTCACGCACTTCGCTCCGGTCGGCACGGTACTGATCGCCATCCTGGGCATCGGCATCGCCGAGCACAGCGGCCTGATCGGGGTGGCACTGCGCGCCACGGTGCTGAAAGCACCGGCCAAAATGCTGACGTTTCTGGTGGTGCTGGCCGGGGTCCTGTCCAGCCTGGCCGCTGATACCGGCTATGTGGTACTTATTCCGCTGGCAGGCATCCTTTTCAACGCCGCCGGTCGCAGCCCCGTGGCCGGCATCGCCGCCGCTTTCGCCGGGGTGTCCGGCGGTTACAGCGCCAATCTGCTGATCGGCCCTCTTGACGCCCTGCTGGCGGGTCTTTCCACCGAGGCAGCGGGCTTCGTGGATGCCACGTACACCGTCAATGCCGCCGGCAACTACTACTTCATAATCGTCTCCACCTTCCTGATCGCCGGCGTGGGCACCGTCGTTACCGAAAAGCTGGTCCTGCCCCGGCTGGGGGACACGGGCAAAGGGCCCGAGCAGGAGGAATCCATCGAGCGGGGGGAAATCAGGGGGCTCAAGGCCGTCGGGCTTTTTTCGCTGATCTTTGCCGGCCTGCTGCTCTGGGGTTTGATCCCCGAAAGCGGCGCCCTCCGGGACCCCGTCACAGGCAGCATCCTTCAGTCTCCGTTTATCGCCGGCATTGTCACCGTCATTGCCGTCTATGCCGCGCTTGCAGGTCTGATTTTCGGCAAAATGAGCGGCCGCTTTGCCGGCGGCCGGGACCTGGTGGATGGGATGGAAAAGAGCATGGCCACCATGGCCAGTTACCTGGTGCTGATGTTCTTTGCGGCGCAGTTCATCAGTTACTTCGCGTGGAGCCAGTTGGGCATCATCTCGGCCATCAAGGGGGCGGCGCTGCTCAAGGCCGTCGACCCCAACACGGCTGTACTGCTGGTCAGCTTCGTGCTCCTGTCGGCGTTGATAAACCTGCTGATCGGCAGCGCCTCCGCCAAGTGGGNNCTGGCGCCGGTGTTCGTGCCCATGCTGCTGTTATCCGGCATCAGCCCGGAGGCGGCGCAGATGGCCTACCGGATCGGCGACAGCACCACCAACATCATCACTCCCCTGATGCCCTACTTCGGCGTGGTGGTGGCTTTCGCCCAGCGCTACGACAAAAACATCGGCATCGGCACCATTATCGCCACCATGCTGCCCTTCACCCTGTGGTTCCTGGTGGCCTGGTCGGTGCTGTTGACCGGGTGGATACTGCTGGACCTGCCCCTGGGCCCCGGCGCACCCATCTTCGTCCCGGTTCCAGGCTGATCCACAACCCCACGCCAGGTACTCGCAGCTGGTCCGCACGGAACTCACCGGTCTGGCAGCGACCGGTAATGACTTGGACCAATTGGCAGGTGCCGCCATCACCGGCACCAGTCTCGGCCTCCAGGCACCAATCGAAAATAGTATTAATTCCGGCGATGTCGTTTTATGACTCCATTGATCCGCGTTGCCGGTTCGCGTCGGCGAATCCGGTTACTTGCCGCTTTTTAAGAAGAATCAGGACGTATATTCACGACTATAAGTGACGAACACCTCTAACGAGAGTTTTACCCGGGAAGGGGAATGAATTCTATTTCATCATCCACCACTTTATCGAAATGTCCACTCTGCCAATGTCGTTTCGCTTCTTCTATTCGGTCTTGCCTGCTGGCGACAAAATTCCACGCCATAAACCTGGGGGACAGCCTCCCCCCACCAATTATGGCAACACGTGTCTCCTCCCTGGCGACGACAGTCATTTTTTCACTGTCTTCCAGAACTGCCATGGTGTGCATGGGAATTTCGATACTCTCGGCGCTCACGCTACCGGAAGCCACGTATAGCCCCATTTCTTGAGCAGCCGGCAAAATCAGCTTTTGCCCCCGCTTGAGATCGGCTTCTATATAGAGTGTTTCTGAGAAAGTCACCACGGGTGACGTGACCCCGTAAGCACTGCCCATCATTACTCTGATAGCCACACCCTCTACATCCACAGCGGGAATTCTGGAATCAGAATAATGGTAAAACGCGGGCTCAATTTCTTCCTGTGCCTCTGGCAGGGCGAGCCAAAGCTGTAGCCCATGCACACGATGAGGCAAGGCCGTGATCTCGGGACGCTCTCGCTCCGAATGAGTGATGCCCCGCCCGGCGACCATCAGGTTGATATCCCCCGGCCTGATTGCCTGTGTATTGCCCAGGGAATCCCTGTGCAGGATCTCGCCTTCAAACAGGTAGGTTACGGTGGCAATGCCGATATGGGGGTGGGGGCGCACATTGACGCCTTTCCCGGCGGGAAAACTTGCCGGTCCCATGTGATCGAAAAAAACCCATGGCCCCAGCATTTTTTGACCTTTTGTTGGGAGTACACGCCTGACCGAGAAACCGCCGAGGTCGGTGATCTTTGGCCGAAGCAGTCTTTTAACAGCACCCGATGTGGCTTCGACATCACAGGGCAGGTCGATCCGGTCTGCGAGATTACTCATCAATACCTCCGTTGCCACCGGGGTCCGTCAACAACGAAAACTGGCGATCCCACCGTAGCTGCGTCCAGAAATAGGGCATGTGACTGGATTCATGCCTTGCCTTGATTGTAGCTCTGCATGAGGTTGGCGTACTGGGGCAAATGTCCGGCGAGCAATCCTCCGAACCCCTCAATATCGTTTCGCCAGTCCCGGTGCAGTTCACACCCCACAGCAAACCAGGTCATCAGCTGGGCGCCTGCTTGCGACATACGATCCCAGGCTGCATCCCGGGTGGTTTGATTGAATGTGCCCGAAGCATCCGTTACCACGAATACCTCAAAGCCCTCCTCCAGCGCCGATAATACCGGGAAGCTGACACAAACTTCGGTAACGACTCCCGCGATGAGCAGTTGCTTCTTGCCGGTCGCTTTGACGGCAGCGACGAAGTCCTGGTTATCCCAGGCATTGATCTGTCCGGGCCGCGCGAGGTACGGGGCGCCCGGGAACATGTCTTTGAGTTCAGGCACGATGGGACCATTGGGGCCGTCCTCGAAACTCGTTGTGAGAATGGTGGGAATCTGGAAAAACTGGGCTATATCAGCCAGGGCCAGCACATTATTCTTGAATTCATCGGGGCCGAAATCCCGAGCCAGCGATAACAAACCGGCCTGATGATCGACCATCAGCAGGGCTACGTTACCCTTGTCGAGACGATTATATTTGAAGGTCATATCTAATCTCCCCGCCTAATCTGCCTGAAGGCGGCAATCGGCGTGATAAAGAATTGTTGACGAGCCCTTCCGGCAGGAGGGGACAATTTCAAGAATAGTAACGAAAAGCCCCCTTGGGTAGCCCCTTGTAAGGCAACGTCGGATAATGCGCCTCCATGTTCCGGTTCTGAAACGCCAAAGCCCGCCGAAACAGCGGGTTCGAGCGATCACCGCTTTTATATCCGGATTGTAAAAAACCGGGGAGTGCGCAGCGGCGTTGGAATCACTCAGTGACTGATTCCGGCACACAGCCGCTGAGTTGACCCTTTCCAGAGAGAAGACCACACTGAAGTGGTCAACATTGAGTCCTGTGCCCGCTTTTCCGGAGCCCGTATCCCATGCGCGTTTTTACCAACCCCGTCGGTCCCGGCTCACTCTGGTTCGACAACCTCGCCACCGCCGACGGCACGCCGGTCGCCTACGACCCCCAGGCCCGGGCGTTTCTCCCCATGCCGCCATTCTGCGCCAGCCGGGAAACCATCGGCTGCAACTGGATCGCCCCGCAATGGGGTGCCTTCTGTCGATCCTGCGCCATGACGGCACTGGCCCCGGACCCGACCATTGCCAATGCCATTCCCAACTGGGCGCAGACCGAGGCCGCCAAGCGCTGGGTGCTCGACAATCTGGGCCGCTGGAACTGGTTCCGGCCCGAGGATCCCGGTGTGCGCCCGGTTTTTCATATGCTCGCCGAGGGTCCCACGCCGGTACCCATGGGTCACGCCCAGGGGGTGGTGACCATCAGCGTGGCCGAGGCGGACCCGGTCCTGAGCATCGCCCGCCGCCAGGCGCTGGACGAGCCCTATCGCACCATGATCGGCCATATGCGCCATGAAATCTCGCATATGCTCTGGTGGCGGCTCAGCCTGCGGGCCGATTTCCTCGATGCCTTCCGTGCCATGTTCGGAGACGAGCGCTCCGACTACGCTACTGCGCTTCAGCGCCACTACAACCAGGGTCCGCCGCCCGACTGGACACTACGCTACCTGACCACCTACGCCTCCGCCCACCCACACGAGGATTGGGCGGAAACTGCCGCGCACCTGTTGCACCTGACGGATATCGCCGACAGCTTTGTCGCTGCGGGCCTGCACTCTCCCGAGCTGCCAAACCCGGGCTGGGATCCGTATTCGGAAACGGATGCCCAACGCCTGATCCACGTCGCGGCCTCCCTGACCATCGGGGTCAATCACATCAATCGTTCCATGGGGCTGTCGGACCTCTACCCCTTCGTGCTCTCGGATGCCGCACGTCGCAAGCTCGTCTTCGTCCATGACTGGCTGCGCCGTGGCGCTCAGGGGCGCTAATGGGAATGAGGCGGAGCCGGGATGCGGCTGCAGCGAGCGCTCCGTCGTGATGATAGTGCCGGGTTCGGTGAATCTCCGGGAACGGGCTNNGCCGACAAAAAGGAAAGTCCCCCCTGGGAATGGAGCAATGATCCTCCTGCCCGCGGTCGGCCGCGAAGCACGCTATATCGGTAAAAGTCATTGGCAAACGTTACCGGTTGGTCTATAACCTTAATCCGCCGGTAAAAAAGGGAGTTGGTGCCATGGCTATCAAGGGTATTGAACGTTGTCTACTGATAACAGTGCTGGGCTGTCTCATTGCCGCCGGCAATCAGGTTGACGCCGGGGAAGAGCCGGCAGAAACCCGGGCATCCGGCTCGGCACAGGATCCCTCCCACACGAGCGCACAGGTCCCGATTTACGAGGACCTCGGCGACCATCATTACCCCATCGGTACCGCTGTTCCCGGCGCCCAGGCCTACTTCGATCAGGGCATGCGCCTTTACTACGCCTTCAACCACGGGGAGGCCATTCGCTCGTTCCGGGAAGCTCAGCGGCTGGATCCGGAGTGTGCCATGTGCTGGTGGGGTGAAGCGCTGGCGTGGGGCCCCAACATAAACCTGGCCATGGATGAGCCTTCGGGCCGGGCGGCCTATGCCGCAATACAGGAGGCATTGGCGCGGCGGGGTTATGCCGGCAAATCCGAGCAGGCCCTGATCGATGCCCTGGCAGTCCGTTACGCGGCACAACCGCCGGAGGATCGGGCACACCTGGATAGAGCCTATGCCGATGCCATGGCAAAGGTGGCCGGGGCCTATCCGGATAATCAGGATATCAGCGTGTTATACGCCGAGTCATTGATGGATCTGCGTCCCTGGGATTACTGGGACACCGAGGGCAAACCCAAACCCGGAATCGCGGAAGCGCTGAATGAACTGGAGACCGTGATCGCCGCAAATCCGAAGCACCCGGGTGCCTGCCATTTCTTTATCCATGCGGTGGAAAAGGTTTACCCGGAAAGGGCGGTAGACTGTGCCGAACGCCTGGCGTCCCTGATGCCGGGCGCCGGCCATCTTGTCCATATGCCGGGGCACATCTATATCCGGATCGGGCGTTACCATGACGCCGTCAGGGCCAACCGGCACGCGATCCATGCCGACGAAACCTACATTCGTGACCAGAACCCGGCCATGGGCATGTACACAGCCGGCTACTACCCGCATAACTATGATTTCCTGGCCTTTGCGAGCATGATGATCGGTCAGAGTAAAACATCCATCGACGCCGCGGAGAAAGTAGCCACCCTGCTGCCCCGGGAAATGCTCGGCGCCCCGGGGATGGACTTCCTGCAACACTGGGCGATCCGCCCATTGCTGGTGCGCATTCGTTTTGCCAGGTGGGACGAGATACTGGCCACCACCCCGCCAGACGCATCACTGGTACACGCCACCGGCATGTGGCACTACGCCCGTGGCCGTGCTCTGGCAGCGCGAGGCGACATCCCGGCGGCATCGTTGGAACTGGAGGAGTTGCGGCAGATCATCGCCAGCAAGGCGCTGGACGACGTCAAGATGGAATTCAACCAATCCGTGGATCTGCTGGCAATCGCCGAAAAAGTCCTTGCCGGCTGGATCGAGGCAACAGCCGATCGATTCGACGCGGCAGAAGGCAACCTGCGCCATGCCGTCGAACTCGAAGACCGGCTGTTGTATGGCGAACCGCCGGAATGGACCGTTCCCGCCCGCCAGGACCTGGGGGCCGTTTTGCTCAAAGCCGGCCGGTTCGAAGAGGCCGAGCAGGCTTTCCGCGAGGATCTCGACCACTTTCCTCAAAATGGCTGGTCATTGCACGGCCTGGCCACCGCGCTCCGGGGCCAGGGCCGGGAAGAGGAAGCCTCTGCCGTGGCGGCGGATTTAGACAAGGCCTGGCAAACCGCGGACGTGGCGTTGCCGGCCCTGTAAAAGCGTCTCCGGTGCACGGCACCGGCAGATGGCCGGCAACAACAGAATATGCAATTCCGGTTAGCTCTTCTTACGGATCCAAGGCTGACTTCTGAAGGAATAAACTGACGGAATGCGGGCCCTGGCCTGGCAACGCCGGATTTTACGTCGCCACCTTTGGGCAAAGCACTAACGGCGCCAGGAAAGCGCCAAACCAATGGCCCTCTCGCGTCGCAGATTAAGGCGCAAGAGTGGACCCCTTGGCATGGAAAACGTTGACCGGAACGCCGCTTGTCAACACTCGCGAACTTCAATCCGTGGTGTTAAGTCGAAATGCCCTTTTTTACTTAGGGTCAGAATTTTTTCCGTATGGGTATCCTTAAAGACAACCACAGGCTCATGGAAGAGCGGTCTTCGCACGAACGCCAGCTTCCATTCAGGCCTGACCTCCCGAACCTGTTCAATGGCTTCAATCTGTTCAGGGGTAAGTATTTTCCTGAGAATGTCGTCCGGGGGTATCGGCGAGTTTCTGCGCTTGCGGTGAAGTCTCAACATTATTAGATACCCGATTTAAATTGTAGTTATCTACAAAACCCAGATTCATCAAACCCTACCCGACAACAGTAAAACAATATTAGAGGCAAATATACTGCCAATATTATTATCCTTTATTATTCAATGGATTGTTATTGGGGTGCGAATTCAATCCGCAAATATGTATAAATTTCTGACAGTCGTCCTGTCGCGGGTTTCGGACCCTGCCGGACATATCGGAAGGAAGCACCAAAAGCGTACGAGGGCTGGTTCCCTCCTGTTGCCCGTCACTGGAAAGCCGGAACGCTCAAAACAACCAACAGGGGCTGCGCACTTCCCCCACCCTACCTCTCGAAAGCGCCGGCAATATTTTTGCAGGATCGAGTCCCGAGAAGCAAGGGCAAATCCCGGCTTTCAGGTACCGCAGAAGGTTCTCAATACACGCTCCTCCGGCTTCGGCGGCAGGCTGTAATCGCCATTCCCGGGTTGATCGTCGTAGGGGTGCGACAATACCTCCAGCAACCTCTCCATGGGCGAAAAATCCAGGGATTCCACTGCCGCATCCACGGCGCGCTGGGCCAGGTGATTACGGAGAATATAGGCGGGATTGACGGCACACATTGCGCTTCGGCGTTCGGCTTCGCCGCGATTTTCGACGGCGAGCCGTTGTCGCCACTTGCGGGCCCAGGCATCGAACGCCCCGGGCTGTGCGAAGAGCTCCCTCACGGGGTCGTCACCGCGGGGATCAGTACCATCTAAATAGGATAAACGCCGGAATGTCAGGGTCATATCGGCATTACTTGAGCCCATGATTTCCAGCAACTCGAGGGCCAGTTCCGCATCGCCGTCGCGAGCGACGCTCAAGCCGATTTTACGGCGCAATCCTTCGTGGTATCGGGTTTCAAAGCGCCGGGCATAGCCACTCAGAACACTGTAGGCTTTTTCCACGGCGGCATCCCCGTTCTCGTCGATAAGGGGCAACAGGGTTTCCGCCAGGCGGGCCAGATTCCACTGGGCGATGTCGGGCTGACGGTTGTAGGCATAGCGGCCCTGAGCATCGATGGAACTGTACACGGTACCCGGATCGTAGAAGTCCACGAAGCCGAACGGTCCGTAATCGAGGGTTTCGCCCGCCACGGAAAGGTTGTCGGTATTCATGACACCATGGATAAATCCCACCATGAGCCATGAAGCCACCAGGTCGGCGGTCCTCTCGCTCACCGCCTCGAGCAGGGCCAGGTATGGGTTGGCGGAATCGGCAAGGCCGGGGTAGTGACGGTCGATCACATAGTCCGCGAGAATTTGCACCCCATCGCGACCCTCCCGGCTGGCGATATACTGGAATGTTCCCACCCGCACATGGCTTGAGGCCACCCGGGCGAGGATCCCGCCTGGCTCCGGCCGCTCTCGAAAGACATGCTCTCCGGTGGCTATCGCCGCCAATGCCCGGGTGGTGGCGATACCCAGGGCGGCCATATGTTCGCTGGCCAGATATTCCCGGACCACCGGGCCGATGGAAGCGCGACCGTCCCCGATTCGCGAATAGGGCGTGGGGCCGGCTCCCTTGAGCTGTATATCCCGGCGCATGCCGTCGCGGTCCACCACTTCCCCCAGCAACACTGCGCGACCATCGCCCAACTGGGGGACCCAATTGCCAAACTGGTGGCCGGCATACGCCTGTGCCAGGGGGCGGGCGGAGGCGGGAACCCGGTTGCCGGACAGGATTTCAAGCCCCGCGGGCGACGCCAGCAGGTCAGGGTCCAGGCCCAGGTGGTCCGCCAGGGAGCGGTTCAGCCGGATCAGTGCCGGCGAGGCCACGGGGGTCGGCGCCACGCGCGAATAAAACGAAGCCGGCAGCCGCGCGTAGCTGTTCTCCAGGGGCATTTCGCCGGGCCGTGCCTCGCTTGTGCCGCTTGCACCCGGGCGGAGGGAATCATTGTTCATAATCGACCCATGGTAATGCATTGTTACGCCCGTCCCAAGCATGCTGTCTAAGGGCACTGGACAATGCCCCGCATCATGACAGAGGAAAAAAGCCTCTAATCTTCTATCATTGCACACAGCTAGGCAGGGTTCTGATTGCTATTCGAACCCGCGATCGACACCCGGGAGTTTCTTAATGGCAAGACGGTTTATTTTTCTTTTTTTCGCGCTTGTGTCCCTCGTGCTTAACGCGGCGGAAACGAGTCCCGCTGAGCCCCCCGCGGACGTGGAGCGGGAACGCATCGAGGAATTGATAGCGACACTGGAAAGCCCCACCGCCCGCAAGGAATTTGTCGCCAACCTCAAGACGCTTCTCGAACAACAGCAGGAAACGGCCGACGAGTCGCCCTGGCAGGCGACGGAGTGGTTCAACATCGACAAAATCAGCCGTAACCTGGCAAAACAGTATACCGGGCACCTGGAAAAGCTGGGGCTGAGCAAAACAGCCTCCGAAAAAAGTATCGTGCTCATTCTCTATGTGGCGGTGATACTTGTCCTGGTCTATGGCAACAACAAGGCCGCCAACTTTTTCAACGGCAAACTGGACGGGCTGAGAAGGCGCTTTCGGCTCGCCCCGCAACGCTTCGATCTCTATTTCAGCATCCAGAAGTGGTTTGGCTATCTGCTCGCCGGCGTCTTTCTCATTTTCCTTTTGACCCGCGTCTTCTGGCCGGCTGCCACCGGCAGGACGGAGGACTTCCAGGCCATGGAGGCGATCACCTACGCCTTTGCCACCCTTTTGCTGGCGCTGCTGTTTGCCAGCATCTGGGAGATGGCCAATTTCGCCATGGAGTACGGCGCGGGCAAGAACCGGAAGCTGAGCCGGGCGAGGCTCGACACACTGTTGCCCATCGTGCGCAACTCGCTGCTGGTGATCATGACCATTATCCTGGTGCTGATCATTCTCTCCGAAACCGGCGTCGACATTACCCCCCTGCTGGCGGGCGCCGGGGTCATTGGTATTGCCATCGGTTTTGGCGCACAAACTCTGATCAGTGATCTCATCACCGGCTTTATCATCATTTTTGAGGACCTGGTTGCCGTCGGCGACGTTATCAGGATCGGCGACCGGGTCGGTATCGTCGAGAAGATAACCATCCGCAAGATCGATTTGCGCGACCTGGATGGCACCGTCTATACAGTGCCCTTTAGCGAAATCAGCATCGTCGACAACCTCACCAAGGGCTACAACTATTACCTGATGGACATCGGCGTGGCCTATCGGGAGGATATCGACGATGTTATGGCCTGCCTGCAGGATATATCCAGAGACTTGCGCAACGACGACAAATACGGCAACGCCATACTGGAGGACCTGGAAATCATGGGCGTAGACCGGTTTGCCGACAGTGCCGTGATTGTCCGGGCCAGGCTCAAGACCCGTGCCCACGACAAGTGGTTCGTGGGCCGGGAGTTCAACCGGCGCATGAAAGCCGCCTTCGACGAGCGCAACATCGAAATTCCCTTCCCGCACCGCACCCTCTACTTCGGCGAAGGCAAGGAAGGGGAAGCTCCCAGCGCCCATGTCCGCCTCCTTGGGGAAAACAGCCCTGCGCCCGGGGAGCATTCCTCCCGGGACAACGGAAAAGACAGTGAAAACAGTCTGGAAAGCCGGACCCCGTTGGGCGACGAAGAATGACCGCCGCTGCGTGGCGACCGCCGGTCAGTACCCGGAAGGATCCTCGGTGCAGGCCCTGGGCATGTATTTTGCCGGCCTGCCGCGGCACTGCCAGGTGAGCGAACCCCTGGCATTGTGGGAAGGAGCGAGTTTGAGGGTGAAAGGCGTATCCTGGATCCGGTCTTTTATCACCACGACACCATCGTGGCGAACTTCAATAACGGGATCACTGGTATCCATGAAGGGCTTATCGGAGCAAAACGCCAGCCGGCTGTGACTGCCGGACATCATGGTTTCGTAAACGCAATCCTTGACCGCCTCCACCCTGGGGGAATTGGCCACGGTCTGAACCCGGTAAATATCGATGATGCCGATGACCGAATCAAAAATGCCGTTAATAGCGAGGCTCAGGCCGGCGGCGCCACCTATCTTGAGGAGGTAGCCCAGGCTGATTTCACCCCTGCCGTACCGGATCGGTTTCATCGCCGCATTCCCGATAACATTGAGCACGCGCTCAAACCATTACAATGATCGACTAGGTCACAATTTTATTGTATGCCGCTTCACAAACTTTAATCGTGAATAGCATTAATGTGAACTCTGTCACAGTTTTTGTGCAATC
This sequence comes from Cellvibrionales bacterium UBA4495, assembly GCA_002388905.1. Taxonomy (GTDB): domain Bacteria; phylum Pseudomonadota; class Gammaproteobacteria; order Pseudomonadales; family Porticoccaceae; genus DGNJ01. The sequence continues at coordinate 17,389 of DGNJ01000123.1, read as the reverse complement.
CGACGGGAATTGGTGATTTGTTAACCATTAAACCGGGTCTGTAAAACGCCCTTTTTCCGGAAAGTCGTTAGCAACCGACGCTAGTCAAGCTCCACGGAACGTCGGTACTGTTTTCGAGTATCGGCATCGGTTTCGAACAGGTGGCGGAGTTCCTCCGATGCCTCTTCGGCGGTCTGCATAAGGGCTTTCTCCTCGTGCCGTACCGCCTGCTGACGCTTCAGGGTGTCCTCGTCGACCCGCTCAAAAATAGAGACAACCTTTTCGGCGACACTGTCTTCGAAACCCAGGGACTTAAGCACCTGCTCGCCAAGACTGAGACTGGAATGGAGGACTTCCCGGACCACATAGTGGGCGCCCGCGTCCATGAGCCGGTGAGCGTGAGAACGGTTGCGCGCCCTGGCCAGGATTTTCAGGCCGGGGAAATGCTGGCGCACCGTTTCGGCGATCCGTATCGATGCTTCCATGTCGTCCACCGCAATAACGAAAATCCCGGCCTTGTCGGCGTGTGCTGCCTGGAGCAGCTGTCTGTGGGAAGCATCGCCAAAGTACAGCTTGCCGCCGTAGCGACGGACAAAATCCACCTGGGAGGCGCTGATTTCCAGGGCGGTAAAACGAATATCCAGGGAACTGAGCAGGCGCCCGACAATCTGGCCGAAGCGACCAAAGCCGGCAATGATTACCGGTGCCGGGGGATCGTCGATGGTATCGAAGGGCCTTTCCCCGGTCCCGTCCAGGCGGGGGACCAGGAGGCGCTCGCCGGCCCAGACCAGCACCGGGGTCAACGCCATGGACAGGGTCACCGCCATGATCAGCGGATCCACCAACGCTTCCTCGAGCAACCCCCGATTCAGTGCTGCGGCAAAAAGCACGAAGGCAAACTCACCCCCCTGGCACAGAATCAACGACAGGCGCACCGCCTCCTTGCCGCTGTGGCCCAATGAACGCGCCAGCCCCAGGGTCAGCAGCGTCTTGCCCGTCATCAGCGCCACGGCGCCACCCACCACCAGTTCCGGCCTGGAGACCAGTATGCCGGGATTGGCGGACATGCCCACCCCCATGAAGAACAGGCCGAGAAGCAGCCCCTTGAAGGGCTCGATATCCGCCTCCATCTGGTGGCGGTATTCAGAGTCCGCCACCAGCACACCCGCCAGGAACGCGCCCAGGCCCAGGGATAATCCCACCCATTCCATGAGCAGTGCCGACCCCAGGACAATAAGCAATGTCGCGGCAGTGAATACCTCGTAGTTTCCTTCCGCCGCCGCTGCCCGCAACAGGGGTCGCAGGAGATAATGCCCGCCCACGACCAGCCCGGCCACGGCCGTTGCCGCGTACATGAGGTCGAGCCAGATACTGTCGTCCGGGACGGAAAAGCCGCCGGCAAAAACCGGTACCAGGGCCAACATGGGGATCACTGCCAGGTCCTGGAAAAGCAGCACGCTGAAGGCCGCCCGGCCGTGGGCACTGGTCAGTTCCCGGCGCTCCGCCAGCAACTGCAGAACGAAAGCGGTTGACGACAGGGACAGGCCAAAGCCCACCACCCAGGCTCCACCGGCTGGCACTCCCAGGGTCCAGGCGACGGCTGAAATCGCCGTACCCGTAACCACCACTTGGGCCAGTCCCAGCCCGAACACGGAGCGGCGCAATGCCCGCAACCGGGCCGGTCGAAGCTCGAGCCCGATAACGAAAAGAAGAAAGACAATGCCGATCTCGCCAAAGTGGAGGATGGCCTCCGGGTCGTGGGCGAGTCCCAGGCCCCAGGGACCGATGGCCAGGCCCGCGGCCAGATAGCCGAGCACGGACCCCAGGCCAAGAAAACGGAAAAGGGGAACAGCGACAACAGCCGCCATGAGGAAAACAGCGATTTCTCCGATCAACGCCATAAACCCGAAAAAACTCCGCGACTTCCTTCCCGGCTGTCACCGGCGGCGACAGGTCCTGGAAAAGCAAAAGGGATCCGGACCGCGACTGGGTCGAATGGTCCGGGGTGATTTTAGAAGGTGCCTTAGGTTCCGATCGGCAAGGACGGCTCAACCGGGTGGCGGCGCCGGCGAGTTGGCCACCAGTTCGTGAATCAGTAATTGATCGTCCAGGCGTTTCAGCGTTATCCGGTAATCCGTAAAGGAGATCAGTTTGCCGCCCTCGGTCCAGTCCGAGACCAGGCCATAGGCCCGCACCTGGATTTCATCGCCCCGCTCGCCGGGCTCGGCGAGAATATTGGTTATCTGGTGCCGCCACTTGCCGCCGCCGAGTTCGGCGACGTTGGCGGGCATGGCAAGTAATTGTTCACGCCCTTCCAGGCGGAATACGCCGGGAATGTCAAAGGCCCCGTCGGGCGTAAAAAGTTCCACCCAGTCCCGGGCCCGGTTGCTATCCACAAGGTGTACATAGCGGGCGAAAAGCTCGTGGATGTCGAGACGTGTCTGAATATCGAGTGTATCTGCCATTTTTTTCACCTCCATTTCTCTCTACTTTTTCTGACCCGGCGGGGCGAAACGCGGTTTCGGGGAATGACGCTTAATCGACAATGGGGATCCGCGCCCAGTCCTCGTTATTGCGCACCAGCAAGGCTTTCAGGGCCTTACTTTTTCGGCGGTAATCGTGGGCATTTTCGCGCCAGCGGATCTGGACCGAGCGGTGCAGCGGTCCCCGGACCTCCCGGATGTGCTCGCGCCGGGCCCGGTAGATACCCCGGCGTTCGTTGTGCTGGACACTTCGGGGATCAGGCTTCAGGGCACGATGAAGATGGGGCTCGAACGACAGGCCCGCCACTTCCGCCTCCCGGAGTATCCACTGGGCCGCGCAGTGGCTCAGCCCCTTTTCGCCGTAGCCGCCACCGACATCGGAATGGACGCCGGCAAACCAGACCTGGAGCAGGTCCATCCCGGGTTTGTCCCGCCACAGTGTCGGCTCGAAATCCTCGCGGTTCTCGTCGATGGCGACGGCGTGCCGGGCGCGCCGGATAATCCTGCTCGGTTCGGTATCGTGAAAGAGAAACTCCCGCTCCCCCAGGGTGCCCCAGAAGGGTACGGGAATTCCCAGCGCGCCAACGGTATCCCAGACACCCACGAACTGAATCGGGGTGATATCCGCCACCGCGTGGCGGGCCCTGAATTCGACCGCCTCCGGTGCCCCGGGACTGCTGCCCCGGCTGCGCTTGCGGTAGAGCCGGTAGGCGTCGGGAATCCGGTGGGCATGGGGCCTCTGGAGCAGCCCGCAATTGCGGATAAAACCGGCCAGTGAACGCACTGTATAGGCCCCCCGGCTAAAACCGAAAAAGTAAAGTTCGTCGCCGGCATTGTAGTTGTGCACCAGGAACCGATAACAATCCATGATGTTCTTGTCGATACCCGCACCGGTGATGCCGCCGGCAATCTTTTTCCGGTCGGTGCCCACTCCCCAGTCGTAGAAGGCAATCTGTTCCGTTTCTTCCGCCCGCGGCGAGACGGCCCGGGCCATGTCGAGCACATTGGTGGCATCGCCCCGGGTCGGGGCGTTCCAGGTGCCATCGGCAAATATCCCGATCCTCTTCACGTCAATCACTCCCTGTGAGTTTTTATTGTATCCCGCAGCCGCCTGCCGTCGGTGCTTTCCGGCTCACCCCCCGGGAGGGCCCGCTCGTTCAAGGCCAGCCCGTGCTGCCAGCGTGGCTCAGGCCGCCTTCTTGATGGCCCGCCACATTTTGCGGGCCAGGACTTTCTGGGTGGCTTTTTCCTTGCCCCAGTCGGTATGGCTGCGCATGAAATCCTTGATACGGGGCGCCACTTCCTCCCGGAACCGGCGTCCGGAGAAAACGCCATAGTGCCCCACTCCCGGCTGTATGTAATCCACCTGCATTTCCGCCGGCAGGTTGGTGCAAAGCTCATGGGCGGCCTGGGTCTGACCGATCCCGGAGATATCGTCCTTCTCCCCCTCCACCGTCATCAGGGCCACGTCGCGTATACATTCGGGCTTTACCCGCTTGCCCCGGTGCATGAATTCCCCCTTGGGCAGCTTGAACTCCTTGAACACTTCTTGGATGGTCTGCAGGTAGAATTCCGCAGTCATGTCCATCACCGAAAGGTACTCATCGTAGAACTCCCGGTGTTTCTCGACGCTGTCCATGTCGCCCTTGACCAGGTTGTTGAAGTACTCCCGTCCGGCCCGCAGGTGGCGGCTCTGGTTGAGGGAGACAAACCCCATCAATTGCAGAAAACCGGGATAGACCTTGCGCATAAAGCCCTTGTTGGGATAGGGCACGGTATGAATGGCGTGGCGCTTAAACCAGGCCATGGACTTGGATTCCGCGAGCCGGTTGGGCTCGGTGGGCGACTTTCGGGGGTCGATGGGCGACCCCATGAGAGTCATGCTGGCGGGCCGGTTGGGGTTGTCGTTCTCCGCCATGATACTGGTGGCCGCCAGCACGGCCGGCCCCGGTTGGCAGACACCCACCACATGGCAATCGGGCCCGATAAACTCGATCATCTCGATCAGGTAATCGATGAAGTCATTGAGATCGAAACGGCCCTCGGAAAGCGGGATGGTGCGGGCATCCACCCAGTCGGTGATAAAAACCTCATGGTCAGGCAGGAACGCCTCGACGGTACCCCGCAGGATGGTGGCGTAATGACCGGAAACCGGTGCGACGATCAGGACCCGGGGATCCACATGCCCTTCCTGGCGAATCAGGTCAAGATGGCCATCCGCGCGTTTGAAATGAACGAGATTGCAAAAGGGCCTGGACCAGACGACCCGGTCTTCCACGGGTACGTCGATACCGTTGATATCGGTGGTGGGCAGGTTCCATGCCGGTTTGTCGTAGCGGCGAGTGGCGTTTTCGAAGACCTCATAGGCCGCCACCAGGCTCTTGTGCAATGCCGTTTCGGCAAGAGGATTGTAGGCGGAATCGAGCATTTCCTTCTGGAACCTGGCGATCTTGCGCAGAGGCGTCAGCGCCATATGGTTCAGTTCATAGAGTGGATAGAGCATGTTGTTTCTCTCCCGGTAGTCCCAATCTGTGCCGCTCGTTCTCGGTAAAAGGCACATCGCAGTGGCCAGCATAGCCCGGCGCCTGTTGTTTTGTCACGACAGTTTGGTGACCGGCTTTGGCCTGTCCCGGGCACCCCGTCAGGCGCCGTCGCCATCCCGCCGGTCCTCGAGCACCGCCATGGTCAGCCTTGAGACACAGACGAGCCGCCCGCTATCGTCACTAATGTCAATGTGCCATATGTGCGTTTTGCCACCGATATGGGCCGGTGTTGCCCGCGCATGCACATAACCCTCTCGCACGCTGCGAATATGATTGCCGTTAACCTCCAGGCCCAGGGCAAACCGGTTCGTACCCGCGAGAACCAGGTTGGCGGCGACACTGCCCACGGTTTCCGCCAGGGCGATGGACGCGCCGCCGTGGAGCATCCCCAGGGGCTGGCGGGTACGCTCGTCGACTGGCATCCTGGCACACACNNACGCCGGTGAGCTCGATACCCAGATGGGCCATCATGGTCCCGGGCCACAGCCGGCGCGCATCCGCCAACGTGATGGCAGGATCGATAATCGGGGTTCCGCCGCCCTGGTGGGTGCCCTGCATTTTTTGCCATCCGTACCCGTCTGTGGATTCAAGTATCCCAGAATAGGCCCGGCGTCCGGTACTGTCCATCCGTCAATTCACCACCAGGGTGTCCGCCCGGAGCGCGGCGATCACCCGCGCGGCTGTATTGCCCCGCCTGGGCGAGGCGACGACCCCGCGCTGATTGAGGGTGCCTATCACCACCATATCGGCGTCGATGTCATGGGCCACTTCCGCCACCACCTCATCGGTAAAACCGTGACGGACGTGGATCCGGCTGGCCGACAAGCCGCTCTCCCTGGCCAGCCGGCCCCGGTCCGGATAGTGCAGGCTGTCCCGGTAGGCGTTGACCACGTGAAAATCAGCCGTGTAGCGGTTGGCGACCCGCTTGCCGTGACCGAGAATGCGGTCGTTGAGAGCCAACTGCCGATGGCCGTCGACCTGGAAATTGACGGCGGCCAGAATTGTCCGGCGCTTTTCCGATGCCCGGGGCCTGACCAGCAATACCGGGCAGGGAGCGTATTGGAGCAATTCCCATTTGGCATTGTTCAAGACCAGGCGCTGGCTGGGGCCGTAGTCGTGGACAGGAAGCAGAATCATGGTCGACCCGAAGTCCGCCGCAACCCGCAAGAGCTCCTCCGGCCACTGGCTGTCCCAGGAAACCGCTATCTCGTATTCGATCAGCAGATCGTTGAGCGGCTCGCGGATTGCCCGGTCAAACCAGCGCTGGTCCCGCGTGAGGTTGCCGGCACCAACCTTGCCGGTCTTGTCGTCGCGGGCGATATAGACACTCACCACCGGCGCCGGCCGCCGAAGACCGGCGGTAATTCGCGTCCGCTCCAGGGCCGGGTGTTCCTCGTCTCCGGGGTCCACCACAACGAACAATTTCTCCCTTGGCACTTGCTGGACTGCCATACCGCACCTCCTTGCCATGCATTAGCGGGACGACCACTGCGATCCGATCTGTGCGGCCTTTACACTCAAATGCCTGTTCCTTGCTTGCATCTCTTTCCCGCTTTTCCTGTACCGCTTCCTTCTTATTGGTTGCATAGGTCATGCCATCCGGGCCCAACCATGCCCGTACCGCACACTGCCGGGGTATCGCCCGCAAACCAGCCGTGGGACTCGGGCCAGGCCCATCGCCAATTGGTGCGTGGGGCGACGGGTCTGCACCAGAATCAGGCGATTTCCGCCGGCCGACGTCGATAAAGTCAGCCGCGCATCTGCGCACGCATAGCGGCTGACGCTGGCTCGCTCCTATAACAGGGCACCGATAACAGTGGATTCATCATGCCCGAATGATTATCCTCACCTGTCGCGGCATTCATTAACGCTATAAAACCACGACATCCGATCCGGGGCATTCGCTCTGCCCGGGCCGCGACGGCAGATTGCAATCCCAAAGCACGGATCAACCACGGGGAAGGAATTGATGACACAATCTGCACGCCGGAATACCGAGTGGCTGCCCACAGTCGAAGCGCTTTTCGATCAGTACCCACTGTCGGATTACCTGCGGGAAAATGTCCGCAAGGGGCTGGAGCCGTTACTGGAAGCCCTGGCCGAGGAAGACGGCCTCAACGCCAACGGCCGGGCGCGGGCAGTGGCCAATATCCATGACGATCTGCGTCGCCTCAAGGCCATTGCCGACGACCGGGAACGTTACCCGCAAATTGCCGAAGTACCCATCCGGCGTCCGTTGTTTATCCTGGGCCTGCCGCGTTGCGGCACCAGTTTTCTGCACGCCCTTATCGACGGCGACCCGGATGTGAGGACGCCACTGATGTGGGAAGTGGCGAACCCCTCGCCGCCGCCCGAGGCGGCCACCTTCGACACCGATCCGCGTATCGCCGAATTCGACGCCTACATCGAGCGGGAGTTCGGAGGCAAGCTTGATGACCTCAAGAAAGGCCATCCCATCGGCGCCAAAATCCCCCAGGAGTGCGGCTCCTTCATGACCACCTCCTTTCACAGTTCCAACCCGGTGATGATCAACCGGGTGCCGGGCTTCTACCGGTGGTTCCTCCAGGCCGACCTGACCTTCCGTTACGAAGTCCACAAGATGTGGCTGCAACACCTGAGCTGGAAAAACCCGGGCAAGCAATGGGTCCTGAAAATCCAGGAACACATGTACGCCATGCCCGAATTGCTGTCGGTATATCCGGACGCGGTTTTCGTCCAGCCGCACCGGGATCCGGTAACCGTCATCGCCTCCATTTCCCAGTTGATCCGGGTGATTCGCAGCGTCGCCTACGACTATCAGGACCCGGTGGCCCTGGGGCACGAATTCCTGCATCTCTGGCACGACGGCCTGGAGCGGATGATGGATTACCGGGCCAGACACCCCGAACTGCCCATCTACGACATGCGCTACAAGGACCTGGTGGCGGACCCGGTGAAGGCCGTGGGCGGCATCTACAAGCGTTTTGGCATGGATTACACCCAGGCGGCCCAGGACGGCGTCCGCCGCTGGCTCGAAGAAAATCCCGCCGGCAAGCACGGCAAGCACAAGTACACCCTGGAGGACTTCGGCCTCGACGAGGACAAGGTGCGGGATGTCTACGGCGACTATATCGAAACCTACCGGGACTATATCTGAAAAGGAGGGTGACCATGGCGCACAACAGCGACACGGATCTAACGGAACTGCCCGGTTGGGCGGATTACCTGGCAAAACTCCGCCAGTCCGAGGACCTGCGGGAATTGCTGGAGGACCCGGACGACCGGGCCCAGCTCCAGGACTTTTACGAACTCCTGGTCAAGAGCTTCACCGCCGGCTTTTTCAGCGCGGTCAGCGACCCGGACTACCCCGACTTCGTGCCGTCGGTGAACACGGTACACAACACCGTGGGGGTCAATCCGGATTTCATCTACGGCTATACCCGGGTCAATGGCGAGGGGACCTACCGGCTCTCGGGGAAACGGGGCGACGGCCTGTTCGTGATGTTTGATTTCATCGCCGGGGGCATGGGAGTCATGGACGAACTGGGGCCCTCGATGGGCACCCTGGACCTGGACGACCTGGAACTGGGACCCGATGGCGAGTTCGATGTGCTCTTGAGCCCCGAACGACCGTCGGGCTATAACGGTCAATGGCGGCAGCTTCGTCCCGAAACCCGCACCATTAACGTTCGCCAGGCATCCTACGACTGGGGCGCCAGCCGCGAACCGCGTATTGCCATCGAGCGTGTGGATATACCCCTGGAGCACCGGCCCGCGGGACCCGTCGACACCGCCCGGCGACTGGAACGCCTGATGGAATACCCCCTGCGCTACGCCGGCTTTGCCCTGAAACACATGAAAAACCAGCGCGACAGGGGCCTCTACAACCAGCTCGAGTACGACGACTGGGCCGGCCGTGGCGGTGTTGCCGGCCAGTATTACTACCAGGGTTTGTTCGATCTCGGCGAGGATGAAGCCCTGATCCTGGAGACAGATTTGCCGGAGACCGTACGCTACTGGAACATCCAGCTTACCGACCGGCTGTGGAACTCCGTCAGCTGGCTCAACCACCAGAGCAGCCTTAACGGCGGCCAGGCGGTGCTCGACGGGGACGGCAGGTTCCGGGCGGTAATTTCAATCCGGGACCCGGGCGTGCCCAACTGGCTCGACCCGGCCGGTCGCGGGCGGGGCTTCCTCATGCTGCGCTGGAACGAGGCCAGTTCCGGCCCTCCGCCTGCCCTGCGGGTGGTACCCTTTGACAGGGTGCGGCAGGAACTTCCCGCCGACACGCCCTCGGTGAGCTTCGAGGACCGTCAGGAGCAACTCAGGGCGCGCCGGCGCAGCGTTCAGTTCCGGCGGCGCTGGTAGGGATCGCCCTTAACTCAATCGTCCCTGCCTTCCCTGCGGCCGCCGAACAGGGACCGGCGCAACTCCGGGCTGGCACCCAGTACGGTGCCCGCCACCAGGGCGATAATGGAAGCGTCGCGGGCATCGAAGTCGGCCTTCTCCATCATGGCCATCACCAGCGCGGCGGTGTCGCCGCCTTCCCCGGCGGACGCCGCTGGCGCCTCACCGGGGCTATCATCGCTGCCGCGCCGGGTAACCAGCCAGGCCATCAGCATCAACAGGGTAGCGACGGCCAGCACGATAACGCCGGCCAGCAATGCCGCCGCCCAGGTGACCAGGTGGGCCGCCAGCAATAAATAAAGCCCGGCCACCAGAAACCCCAGGGCAGTCAGGCCCAACAGGGTGACAAAAAAGAACAGGTAGCAGGCAACCAGCAGTTGAATCACGGTTTTTTTCAAACGGCCCTCCCGGACGGTTTCTTATCGACGGGTTTCCATCCGACGCTGAAAGGGGTTATTGCCGCTTCTGGTTGAGCAGCAGGCCGATAACGAACCCGGTGCCGAAGGCGGTGAGCACACTGGTAACCGGCTTTTCGTCGATGGCCTGGCCCACCGAGCCGATAGCGTCCTCGCCTTTTTGGCGCCATTGCTCGCCCTGTTGCCGGGCCCGCTCGTAGGTGGCCTTGCCCTGCTCGATACCGGCGGATTTCAAAGTGCCGGTAAGGTTGCGAATATCGTTTTGCAGACCGCTCAGGTCTTTCTTGAGCTGCTCGATTTCCTTGTTGACATCTTCGTTGGCCATTGCGCCCTCCTTGAGGTTCATTCTAGCCGTGAATAAAAGCAGATTTCTTTAGAACTATAGAACAGGGACCGCGCCATGACCAACTCGCATCCTTGACCTGGCGCATAAACTCCGTGGTTTCCCCGGTAATAATTAAAGGGCACCTCTAAAGATGAGTGGCAGCGCCCAGGAAAAGCTCCGCCGCCTCGCCCAGGGTTTCAGACAGGGTCGGGTGGGGATGCATGGTCAGGGCCAAATCCCGGGCCGTGGCTCCCATCTCCAGGGCATGGACGCCCTCGGCGATCAGGCCTTCGGCGCCGGCGCCCACCATCCCCACACCCAGGACCCGGCCATCCCGGGTGTCCAGAATCAGCTTTGTGAAGCCGTCGCCGGCACCCATGGTCAGGGCCCGGCCGGAGGCCCGCCAGGGAAAGCGGACAACCTCGACTTCCCGGCCCGCTGATTCGGCCTCCTTCTCCGTAAGACCGCACCAGGCCACCTGGGGATGGGTGTAGACCACGGCCGGCACGGCCCGGACGTCGTAAGCGGCGGGTTGCCCCGCAATCACCTCGGCGGCCACCTTGCCCTCGAACATGGCCTCGTGAGCCAGCAACATACCCCCGGCCACGTCGCCAATCGCATAGATATGATCGGTGCTGGTGCGCCGCCTGTGGTCAACGCGGATAAACCCGTCATCGTCGGTTTCCACCCCCGCATCGTCGAGTCCCAGGTCCTCGCTGTTGGGGGAACGACTCACCGCCACCAGCACCCGGTCGAATTCCCGGCGGGCCTTTTTGCGGCCCTCGAGAACCACTCTCACCTTCTTGCGGGTTTCCCTGGCTTCGGTGACCTCGGTGTTGTAGTGAATCGCCTGGAAGATGTTCTGCAATCGCTTTTCCAGCGGCTCCACCAGATCCCGGTCGGCATTGCCCATAAGCCGGTCGGTGGCTTCGGCCAGGGTCACCCGCGAGCCCAGCGCGGCATAGACCGTGCCCAGTTCGAGGCCCACGTAGCCGCCGCCCACAACCAGCAATTTGTCGGGAATATCGGCCAGTTCCAGGGCGCCGGCGGAATCCATAATGCGACCCCCTTCCCGGAACTCGAGGCCGGGAAGCGGATTTGGCCGGGAACCCGTGGCGATCACCGCGTGGCGGAACGCGATGGTGGCGGTATCCCCGCCCTCCACGGACAGGGTATTCCCGTCGCTAAAGCGGGCCCGACCGTTGAACACCTCGACGCCCTTTTTCCCGGCAAGCTTGTCCAGGCCGCCGGTCAGGGTATCGACGAGGCCGCTCTTCCATTCGCGGATCCCCGCCAGATCGATGCGGGGTGCCCGGAAGTGCAGTCCCCTGTCCGCCGCATGGTCCGTTTCCTCTATCAGATCACTTAGCGACAGCAGGGCCTTGGAGGGAATGCAGCCCCGTTTCAGGCAGGCACCGCCGAGGGTTTCCTCGTCGCTCACCAGGGCCACATCCAGCCCCAGGGCGGCGGCACGGAAAGCCGCGGCGTAACCGCCCGGCCCGCCGCCGATAACGGCCACATCGGTTTCTGTGCGCTTGTGCGTCATCTCTTACCCTAGACCGCCAGCAGGAAGGAATCGGGATCCTGCAGGGTTTCGACAATCGTGCGCAGGAATCGGGCGGCACTGGCGCCATCGTTGAGACGGTGGTCGTAGACCAGGCACAGGGGTACCCGCAACCGGGGGACCATCTCGAAGTTATCGAGGTCGCCGCGAACGACGGGCTCAAGCCTCGCACTGCCCACCCCCAGGATGGCGGCCTCCGGATAGTTAATGATGGGCGTGAAACTGTCGCCGCCAATGGGCCCGGGGTTGGTCAGGGTAAAAGTGCCGCCCTGCATTTCCTCCCGCTTGATGTCGCCCTGCCGGGTACGCTCGGCGAGCCCGGTGAGCTCCACGGCGAGTTCGGCGACACTCTTGCTGTCCGCATCCCGGATCACGGGCACCAGCAGCCCCTGTTCCGTGGATACCGCGACACCGATATGGTGATATTCCTTGACCACAATCTCGCCATTTTCCTCGTCGAGGCTGGCGTTGAAATCGGGAAACTTCTTAAGGGCGGCGATCAGCGCCTTCATGATCAACACCGTCAGGGTCAGCTTGCCGCCCTGTTCTTCCACGGTAGCGCGCTGCTCCTTTCGAAACTGCTCGAGCTCGGTAATATCGGCCATTTCCCGATGCATGACGTGGGGAATCTGCGACCAGGACAGACTCATCTGCCGGGCCGTGGCCTTGCGCACGGACCGGAAAGGCTTGCGCTCGACGGGCCCCCAGCGACTGAAATCCGGTAATTCCGGCACCTCCCGCCCGGTGCTTTTGCGCCGCTCCCGGGACCCGCCGTCACCGCCCTCGGCATGGGCTCGGACGTCCTCCGCCGTGACCCGGCCCTCCGGGCCGCTGGCTTGCACCCGGTACAGGTCGACATCGAGCTCGCGGGCCAGGCGCCGGGTAGCGGGCGCCGCGGGGACAGGCCCCCGGGGCGCGGATTCCTCAGGTTCGGCCTTTTCCTTTTTTTGCTTTTGTTTTTTGTCGCCTTTATCTTTGCTTTTCCGCTTGCCGGACACCTTTTCCCGGCGCTTTTCTTTATCTTCCTCCAGGTCCTGGCCCCCGGTCTCTTCTTCCGATTCCGGCTCCTTATCCGCTCTGTGTTCCTCGTCCTCCTTTTCCCGGTCTTCTTCTGTTTTTTCCCGGGCCGCTTTTTCTTTCCCTTTGCGCCCGCCTGTTTTTTCCCTTTTTTTAGTGCTTTTGCCTTTGTTTTTCTCTTTCTTTTCGTCGGTATCCGTTTCGCTTTCCTCCTCCCGGGCCTCACTGTCGCTGTCGACATCCTGGTCGCTGCCGGCACTTTCATCCTTGGCGGCATCTTCGCCCGTGTTGTAGGTGAGCAGCACATCGCCGACCCGGATCTGGTCGCCCTCCCCGACCCGGACATCCTCGACGGTACCCGAGAAAGGCGCTTCCACGTCGTTGACCGCCTTGTCGGTTTCGATGCTCATCAGCACGGTGCCGTTCGATACCGGGTCACCGGCGGCTACGTGGACTTCTCTCACTTCCGCTTCGTGAATACCCTCGCCGGGGTCCTGCAACCTGAATTCTTTGGCCATATGCCCCTCTCTAAAATTCCAATGCCGTTCTCGCCCCCGCAACGATACGCTCGACGCTGGGCAGGTAGGCCTGCTCCCTGGCAAAGTAGGGCACGATGGTGTCGTAGCCGGTGACCCGCTGCACGGGGGCCTCCAGGTAGTAAAAGGCTTTCTCGTTGATGCGTGCGATAAGCTCGGCACCGGGACCGAAGCTGCGGTGGGCTTCGTGAACGATGACCAACCGGCCGGTCTTGCGCACCGACTCGGCCACCGGGGCGTCGTCAAGGGGCGAGAGTGTCAGCAGGTCGATGACCTCCACCTCGACGCCATCTTCCCCGGACAGAACGTCGGCGGCCTCCAGCACCCGTTGGGTCATGGCGCCGTAGGTGACCACGGTAAGGTCGTCACCGTCCCGAGCGATCCGGGATTCGCCGATAGGCAGGGTTTCTTCCTTTTCCGGCACTTCCTCCCGGAAGGACCGGTAAATGAGCTTGCCCTCGAAGAACACCACCGGATCCGGGTCGCGAATGGCGCTGACCAGAAGCGCCCGGGCATTGCGCGGCCCCGAGGGAATCACCATCTTCAGGCCGGGGGTGTGGGCGTAGTAGACCTCACGGCTTTCGGAATGGTGCTCCAGGGCCCGGACTCCGCCACCGTAGGGCATGCGCACCACCATGGGCACCTGATACCGTCCCCGGGTACGCCAGCGCATCCGCGCCGCCTGGGATTCCAGCTGATGGAAGGCAAAGTAACTGAAACCGGAAAACTGCATTTCGCACACCGGCTTGAGGCCCTTGACAGCCATGCCCGTGGCCATGCCCACGATGGCGGATTCGGCCAGGGGCGTGTCCATGACCCGGTCCTCCCCGAACCGGTCGCAAAGGCCATCGGTGACGCGGAAGACACCGCCATTGACACCCACATCGCAGCCCATGACGTGGACGCTTTCATCCTTTTCCATTTCCTGCCGGAGAGCCAGGTTGATGGCTTCCACCATGGTTAACTCAGCCATTGGCGTCGTCGTCCTCGTCTGTCATTGCTTTTCTCTGTGTGCCCAGGTATGCGGGCATTTCCCCGTAAAGGTGATCGAACATGACTTCCGGATGCCGGTCCAGCTCCGCCATGCGTTGCTCGGCCTCATCCCACGCTGACTTGACCTCTTTTTCCAATTCTTCCTCGAGGCTTTCGATTTTTTTCTTGTTAAGCAGCTTGCGGGCCGTCAGGTACTTCCGGAAACGCTCAATAGGATCTTTTTTCTGCCACTGTTCTTCTTCTTTTTGGGTCCGGTATTTCCCGGGATCGTCAGCGGTGGTGTGCACGGCCATACGGTAGGTGACGCACTCGATCAGGGTCGGGCCATCGCCCTTGCGGGCCCGTTCGGCAGCTTCCGAGGCGGCGCTGTAAACCGCCAGGATATCGTTGCCGTCCACCTGGATGCCCGGTATGCCGTAGGCAATAGCCTTCTGGGCCAGGGTGCCGGCGCGCGTCTGCTTTTCCCGGGGTACGGAGATCGCGTACTGGTTGTTTTCACAAACGAAAATAGTCGGTGTATTAAAAACGCCGGCGAAGTTCATGGCTTCGTGAAAGTCGCCCTCTGAGGTTGCGCCGTCGCCGAAATAGGTCATCGCCAGGTGCCCGCTGCCTTCCTGCTTGAGCGCGTAACCGATACCCACCGCGTGGGGTATCTGGGATGCCACGGGAATGGCGATGGGCAGGTCATTCTGGCCTTCGGGTATCTCCCCGCCCTCGTTGTAACCGGCGTTGTAAAGCAACAACCCGGCGAGCGGGGTGCCCCGCCACAGGGCGGCGGCGCTCTGGCGGTAGGCGGGCACCATCCAGTCCTGGTCGTCGAGGACCGCCACGGTACCGATCTGGCTGGCCTCCTGGCCGATAACGGGCGCGAACGTGCCCAGACGTCCCTGCCGCTGCCAGCGCAACTGGTGTTCGTCGAAGCGGCGGGCGCGCACCATGGCACGGTGCATGTCGAGCAGTAACTCCTTGCCGATCCTGGGCTCCAGGTCCTTGTCCGGCTTGCCCTTGGTATCGAGGATGCTCAGGTAATCGATAGTGCTTTCAAGGCCGATTTCCTTACGCGGCACCAGCGGTTTCTCCTGTCCGATATGTGACCTAAGTATGGACCGGCATCACCCGAATTCAAGAAAACAACAGCCCCTCGATAGCGCGGGCGGCGAGCCAGATGGCAGAGCCGCAGCTTTACACTAGACTTAATTGCCAGTCTCCGGAACCGGCCGGAACTGTCGCCAATGTGATCGAGGGAGAGCCAACCGCCATGAGTCGCTCCAAGCCAGCATTTTACGCTTCAATGAAAAAGACCCACCCGGATTTTATCGGGGCCGTGGAAAACCTCGGTGTCACCCTGCGCGACGCAGGCCCCCTGGAGGAAACCACGTCCCAACTCGTGCAACTGGCGGCCGCCGCGGCCTCACGCTCGGAGGGAGCCGTACACAGCAACGTCAAACGTGCCCTGGAAGCGGGAGTGGAACCGGCCGCCATTCGCCATGCCCTGATCCTGCTCACCAGCACCATTGGTTTCCCCGCCGTCATGGCCGCCCTGAGCTGGGCCAGTGACGTTATCGACGCGGAATGATAAACCGGTCCTCTGCGTTGTTTCTGATCGCCTGCCCGGTATCCGGGCCTTGAATTGCCCTATAATCCGGCCATGACCGAACGCAAACGCACCATCGGCCTGGCTCTGGGCAGCGGCGCGGCCCGGGGGTGGGCGCATATTGGCGTAATCCGGGAACTCGAGGCCCAGGGCATACGACCGACTATTGTCACCGGCTCGTCGGTGGGCGCGGTTATCGCCGCGGCCCTGGCATCGGGCCGGCTCGACGAATTCGAGTCGTGGATCAGCGGCCTGGGGCGTTTCGACATTATTCGCCTGCTGGACGCCAGAATGAGCGGCGGCGGCCTGCTCAAGGGCGATATCCTGATGAAGGCCATCGAGAAAAAAATCGGCAACCCGCCTATCGGGGATCTGGACATATCCTTCGGCTGCGTCGCCACCGAACTGGGCTCCGGGCGGGAAATATGGTTGCGGGAGGGCCCGCTGCTCGAGGCTACCCGGGCTTCCATTTCCATGCCTGGGCTTTTCGCCCCCACGCGAGTCGAGCGGGACTACCTGCTGGACGGCGGGCTGGTGAACCCCGTGCCGGTATCGCTGGCGCGGGCCATGGGGGCGGATATCGTCATCGCCGTAAACCTCAATGGCGACCTCGTCGGCCAGCACTTCTGGGTCCATCCCGAACAGGCCAGCGAACAACGGGCCAGTGAAACCGGTCAGGCACCGGCAGCGTCTTCCGATCAAACTGCGCCCGTCGACCCTTCCTCCGTCTCCGCGTGGTTCGCCAGGCTCAAGAACGGACTCGGCGGCCACCTGGATTCCTACATTTCCTCCCTGAAGAGCGACGATAATCCCGACCCGGGGCTGTTCGATGTGATTGTCGGCGCGATCGACATTATGCAGGACCGCATCACCCGCTCACGCATGGCCGGCGAGCCCCCGGATGTCCATATCACGCCCCGGGTCAGCCATATCGGCCTGATGGATTTCGACCGGGCCGACGAGTCCATTGCCGAAGGCCGCAAAGCCGCCCAGCGCCGGGCCGAAGACCTTGAGCGTGTCGCCGGGATGTTCAATGGCTGAGGGCGGGGAAACGCCCTGCCGATGTCCCTAACGGTTCTCTGCCCAGGTATTGCGGGCCATGGCCGCGGCGGCCGCCACCTCCTCGTCGGGCACGGTCGCCGGATGGCCCGGTTCCAGAGGGTCGTAGTGGAACAGGTAAAGCCGGGAGGCAAATTGCGCAGTGGGCAGCGAAGCCTCGCCGTAGCGTTCGCCGTGCCCCTCGGTGGAAACCACCACGTCATCGCCCCAGTCCTGACCGCTGTCATTGTTGGGATTGAAAAAATAAACCCGCATGACACCGTCCTGATCCAGCGCCAGGCGCAGGATGGTAATGGCGTGCCAGCCCACAAAACGGGCCGCGGAATCGGTTACGGCAATGCCCGCGGGCTGGGGATGGATCAGGGGCTGGTTACCATTGTAATAGGGATGATAACCGGCGTAGAAATAGCGCAGAAAGTCCTCGTAATCCGTGAGGGCGCCAGTGGCCACATCCACGGCGATGCGGAAACCCCGGCCCACCCACCAGCCGTGGA
>DGNJ01000058.1:60272-96199 GCA_002388905.1 Cellvibrionales bacterium UBA4495 | reverse complement strand
CTGCGAGGCGTTGCCGGCGGTGATATGGCGTCCCGCGGCAATACGCTGGCCGTCGCTGAAGACCGGCTGCAACTGCTTGAGTCCGTCCAGGGTGGTCCCCGGCCGGTTGCACTCGTCGCCGCTCAGCGTCACCTGCTCCTCGCGGGTCTGCCCTGTTTCCTTGTCCACCAGGGTCTTGACGGTGGTCATGGGCGCTATCTCGGCGTCGAACCGGCCCTCCTCCTGGGCTCGGACCGTGCGCTGCTGGCTTTGCAGGGCGTAGGCATCCTGCTCGTCGCGGCCGATACCGTAGCGGTCGGCGACGATCTCCGCGGTCTCGATCATGGTCATATAGATCTGGGGAATGTGCTCCACCAGCCATGGGTCCTGGCGGCGGTAGAGATTGGTCCTGTCGTTCTGGGTCAGGGAGACGGATTCCACTCCGCCGCCCACGGCGACCTCCATTCCCTCGTTGACAATGGCGTGATGGGCCATGCCGATGGCGACAAGACCGGAGGCGCACTGACGATTAACGGTGGCGCCGGAGACACTGACCGGCAGGCCCGCGCGCAGGGCGGCCTGGCGGGCGATATTGCTGCCGCTGGCGCCCTCCTGGCGGGCGGCACCGAGCAGCACGTCCTCGACCCTGTCCCCTTCCAGGCCCGCGCGCCGGACCGCCTCGCCAATGGCGTGGCCCGCCAGAGCCTGGGGCTGGGTGTTGTTGAAAGCGCCCCGATAGGCCTTGCCTATGGGCGTGCGGGCGGTTGAAACAATAACGGCTTCGCGCATGACTGTATCCAGGTTGGTTATCCGTTGGTGATCTTGTGAAGCTGGCCGCCCTCGGCGGCAAGTTTCTCGAGCAGCGGGGCGGGGCGCATCGCCTCCCCCAGCGAGGCCTCCAGCCTCTTCATAATGGCGAGCACTTCTTTCAGACCTTCCTGGTCGGCGAAGTAAGTGAGGCCACCGCGATAACGCGGGAAGCCGTAACCGTTGATCATGATCACGTCGATATCGGAGGCCCTGATGGCAATGCCCTCTTCCAGGACTCTGGCGGCCTCGTTGATCATCGGGTAGAGGCAGCGTTCGAGGATTTCCCGCTCGTCGATCCGGCGCGGCTCGATGCCCTTCTCCGCCAGGAAATCGGCGATCAGTTTCTCGGTTACCGGCGAGGGCGAGGGTCTGCGTTTGTCGTCGTAGTCATAGTAGCCGGCCCCTGTTTTCTGGCCCCGGCGGTCCTGCTCGCAGAGCCGGTCGCGAATGGTCTCGCCCCGGGAGGTTTCGCGGTTCCAGCCGATATCCAGGCCGGC
This sequence comes from Cellvibrionales bacterium UBA4495, assembly GCA_002388905.1. Classification (GTDB taxonomy): domain Bacteria; phylum Pseudomonadota; class Gammaproteobacteria; order Pseudomonadales; family Porticoccaceae; genus DGNJ01. The sequence goes on along the minus strand of DGNJ01000058.1, from coordinate 94,913 downwards.
CATATCGGACATGGCGAAAGGACCCATGGGAAAGCCAAAATCGGTGAGCACCCGGTCCACGTCCCAGGGCATGACGCCTTCCAGCAGCACTTCCTGGGCCTGGCTCTTGCGCTGCTGGAGTATGCGATTGCCGACAAAACCGTGGCCGTTGCCCACCAGCACCGGAATCTTGCCCGCCTTCCTGGCGAGCCCGAGAACAGTGGCGATGGTGGTGGCCGAGGTTTGCGGGGTGCGCACCACTTCCACCAGTTTCATGATGTTGGCGGGGGAGAAAAAGTGCATCCCCAGCACCTGGGAGGGTCGGCCGGTGGCGGAGGCGATTTCCTCGACGTCGAGGAACGAGGTGTTGGTGGCCAGGATGGCATCATCCTTGACCGCCTTGTCCAGGCGACCGAAAACTTCCTTCTTCACACCCATGTCCTCGAACACCGCCTCGATTACCAGGTCGCAGTCCGCCAGGTCGTCCATGGCCAGCGTGCCCTGCAACCGGGCCACCGCCGCATCCGCCTGTTCCTGACTGATCCGCCCCTTGCGGGCACTGCTCTCGTAGTTGCGCCTGACCGTACCGAGCCCCCGGTCCAGCGCTTCCCGACTGGTCTCCAGCACGGTCACCGGCAGGCCCAGGCTGGCGAAATTCATGGCGATGCCGCCACCCATGGTACCGGCTCCCACCACCCCCACGCGGTCAATCGGAGTTTGCGGCGTATCGGCGGGTACGTCGGGAATCCTGTTGACCTGCCGCTCGGCAAAGAAAGCGTATTGCAGGGCCGCCGGCTGGGGACCGCCGACCAGTTCCTGGAGAAGTTCCTTCTCCCGTATGAGGCCCTCCTCGAAGGGCAGTTCAACACTGGCCGCAACGGCGCGGATATTGACCTCCGGCGCCGCATAGCCGCGGAACTTGCGGGCATTGGCCTTGCTGAATTCATCGAAAATCGCCGGGTTGTCCCGGACTTCGGCCAGGTGTTCCTGGCGATCCCGGACCCGGCGCAGAGGCTGCTCTTCATCGATAACGCGCTGCGCCAGTGCCAGTGCCCCCTCGAGCAGGCGACCGTCTTCAACCAGATCGTCGAGCAGGCCGATGCGCCGACACTCCCCCGCAGACAGGCGCCGGCCGTGGCAGATCATGTCCAGGGCCTTTGCGACCCCCACCACCCTTGGCAGACGCTGGGTGCCGCCGGCCCCGGGCAGTATTCCCAGGGTCACCTCCGTAAGGCCGCATTTGGCCGATTCGGTGGCGATGCGGTAATGGCAGGCGAGAGCCATTTCCAGGCCGCCCCCCAGGGCATTGCCGTGAATGGCGGCGATTACGGGCTTGGTACTGTCTTCCAGCACCTTCTCGATCTCGGAGATTTTCGGGCTCACCGGCGGCTTGCCCAGTTCCTTGATATCGGCGCCGGCAAAAAACGTCCGGCCCTCGCAGATCAGGACAATGGCGGCCACGTCATCATCGTCGATAACCTCGCGCAGGGCGGCGTCCAGTTGCCGGCGCACCGCCAGTGACAGGGCATTGACCGGCGGCGAATCCACCGTCACCACCGCGATGTCGCCTTCGCGGGAAATACTGACAAGGGAGGTTTCGTTGGCTGTAGTCATAATCAATCCGATAACGCGTTGAGTGTATTTGCGACCTTCGCCGACGGGGCGGTCAACAACCCGAAGAACGGGACAGGTCGTCGCGAAACGACGGATGGGCAATGCCGATCAGCGCCCGGGCCCGGGCATCGGCATTCAATCCGCGCAACGGAGCCACGCCGTATTCGGTAACGACAAAATCGATGCTGTCGCTGGCGAGTGAAAGGGGGGCGTTCCCGTCCAGACGCGGAATCATGTTACTCACCAGTTCCCCGCTGTCGCGCTGCCTGAAAGCGGATCTCAGGGCAATGATGCTTTTACCACCCGGGGCCCGGGATGCTCCCCCGGCAAAATCCGCGAGGCCGCCAATAGCCGCGATACGCCGACCGTTGACCGTCTCGGCGTTGGCGTTGCCGGCGAGGTCCATTTGAAGGACGCTGTTGATGGCACAGAGTCCGTCGATGGCGGCCAGAACTTCCCTGCCATGGGTTTGGTCGCAGGCATGAAATTCGATGGCCGGGTTGTTGTCGAGAAACGTGTAAAAGCCGGCATCGCCACCGGCCATTGTGGTTACCGTGGTGCCGGCAAAGCGCTTTTTGCGGCTGTTGTCCACGACGCCCGCCTCGATCAGCCTGCGCCAGGCCGCCGTGATGATACCGGTGTGCCCGCCCAGGTGCTTGAGATGATCGAGCCTGGCCAGGACCAGGTCCGGCAGCGAACCGATGCCGGCCTGGAGCACATCGCCGTCCTCCACCAGCCCGGCCACATGATCGGCAATGGCGCTTTCGACAGCATCGCCGGCGCTGGCCGGCAACTCCGTCAGGGGTTCGTCAACGTCCACGCAGACGTCGATATCCCCCAGGGAGAGGCGGGTATCGCCGGCCGTAAACGGCATGCGCGGATTGACCTGGGCCACCACAAAGGGCTTCTGTGCCAGCACGGCGGGCAGATAATCGACCGCAATACCCAGGGAAACGTCGCCGTCGGCGTTGGGAGCGGATACCTGGAGGAGAACCAGGTCCGCATGCCGCTTCCCCGTTGAAAACAAGCCCGGTATATCGGAGAGGTTCTGGCGATCGATGGTGGCCAGGCCCTGATTGACAGTCCTGCGCAGGCCCGTTCCCGGGAAAAAGGTCACCAGGTTCAGGCTTTCGACCACCGCCGGTGCCCCGTACGCCGGTTCCGACATGGGCATCAGGGAATAGACGGTGGCGCCGGCAAAATCCGCCGAAGCATCGGCGAAGCGCTCGAGCAGGTAGCCGGGCTGGGCGAACGCGGAATGCACGACAACCCCAGGAGCCGGGGGCAGTCTGCCGGCTATGGCCGCGAAATTCACCGAGGATTGCAGGGGGGTGTCGGACACGGGGCGCTCAGCTTTCGCGCCGGATCACCATGGCGCAGGTAACCCCGCCGCCACCGCAGATACCGGCCACGCCCAGTTCCCCGTCCTCCCTGCGCAGGATGTTGTCGAGGGTTACCAGCAGCCGCCCGCCGCTGAAGCCGGTGGGATGGCCCAGGGCAATGGCGCCGCCCCAGACATTGACCTTGCTGCGGTCCCATTTCAGCACCCGTTCATTGGCCAGCATCTGTGCGGCAAAGGCCTCGTTGACTTCGATGAAATCCATATCCTCCAGTGACATGGCCGCCCGCTCCAGGGCCAGGGGAATGGAGTGGGCCGGACCGTCGCCCATGGTCTCCGGATCGACGGCGGTCTCGGCAAAGGAGACCACGGAAAACAGCGGCGTGGCGCCCATGGCCCTGGCGTGCTCCCGGGTAGTGAACACCAGGGCACTGGCGGCATCGCCCATGGTGCAGGCATTGCCGGCGGTGACGGTGCCGTCCTTCTTGAAGGCGGGCTTCAGTTTCGCCAGGGATTCCAGGGACGAGTTGGGCCGCAATGGTTCGTCCCGGTCGAAAACGATGCCGTCGGGATTCTTTCGGCTGGGCTCAATGGCGAAGGGTGTTATCTCCCGGGCAAAGTGCCCGGCTTCCCGGGCCGCCGCCGCCTTTTGCTGGGATTGCAGGGCAAATTTGTCCTGCTCGGCCCGGCTGAGGCCGTGCTTCTCCACCTGGTTTTCGGCGGTCATGCCCATGCCGAAACCGCACAGGGGATCGACGGTATCGCTCCAGGAATCCATCAGGGTTTTGTCGCCGGCCTTAAAGCCTTCCCAGCGGGCTCCCTTGAGCAGGTAGGGCATGGTACTCATGGATTCCATGCCGCCGGCAACAATAACCCGGGCATCGCCGGCACTCAGTTCCCGGGACGCGAGCATGGCGGATTTGATGCCGGACGGGCAGGCCATATTGACGGTGTAAACCGGCGCCGACCGCGACACCCCGCCGCGCACCGCCGCGGTCCGGGCCGGATTGGGCCCATTGCCCGCCTGGCGGCAGTTGGCGTAGATCACCTGATCGACATCGGCGCCCCGGATACCGGCGCGCTCCAGGGCGGCGCCGATGGCCGCGGCCCCCAGATCGTAAGCGGGCACATCGCGGAGCGTACCGCCAAAAGCGCCGATGGCGGTGCGCACGGCGGCCACGGCAACTATATCTGCGTCATTCGTCATAAGAACTATCCCAATGGATGTCGGGGCGCCAGCCGGCGCCCTGGTTTCAGTCGAATTCAGGGTCCCGCTTTTCGAGAAAGGCGGCGGATGCCTCGCGGGATTCGGACAGGTCCACCGCGACATTGGTAAAAAGCTGCTCGAGGCGATAACCCTCGTAAACGGGCATCTCACCGGCCAGGAGCATGGCCTCGCGCATCATGCGCATCATCTTGGGCGCCTTCCTGGCGATGCCGTCGGCGATCGCCAGGGCCTCGGGCAACACCTCCCCGGCGGGCAGGACCTTGAGGATACTGCCGACCCGGTGAAGCTCCTCCGCGCCGAGCGTGTCCCCGGTCAGCGCCATATAGCGCATCATCCGTTCGGGCACCATGCCGGCGGCATGGCGGGTACCGCCCAGGGTGCCCACATTGATCTCGGGAATCCCGAATCGGGCGCCCTCGGCGGCGACGACCATATCGCAGCAGGCCGCAAGCACCATGCCGGCACCCAGGGCCGAGCCGTTCACCGCACCAATCACCGGCACGGGACAACGATAGATGGCGTCAAAACAGCGGCGGTATACCACGGAGCGGTCATAAGAGGATTCCACCGTGCGCTTGTTGATTTCCTTGACGTCGGCACCGGCACAGAAAATCCGGTCGCCGCTGCCGGTAAGCACCACGGCCCTCACTTCGCGCCGCTCGGCAATACTGTCGAAAATATTCCCCAGTTCGTTAAACATCGCCAGGTTCAGGGGGTTGGCCGGGGGACGGTTGATGGTAACCACCAGCACGTGATCGTGGTCCGCCGGCATCTCCGTGATCAGGAATCGGGATGGCTCACTCACAGGAAATATCCTCGGTTATCGGCCCCGCAGGGCTTTGCAATAAATAACAACCAGTCAGTTATACTAGCCGATATGGGGGTTGCCGGGCAACACCGGCGACGGGCCCGGCGCACGCCCGGCACCTGCGCCGGTACAAGGTTACAGCAGGCAATCCACCAGGATCGACAACACCTCCGGCTGTTCGGTGGAGACGATAACGGTGGAGACTTCGTTCCGGCGAGCCGCCGCTTTCCAGGCCCCGGCGCGCTCGCGAATTCGCTCTTCGGGCCCCACCAGTGCCGTCTCGTCAACGAGCGCGTCGGGAACCGCCCGGGCAGCACCCTCCCGGTCACCGCCCAGGAAGCACTCCTGGATTTCCCGGGCTGCGTCCCCGTAACCCATGCGACGGCAATAATCATTGTAGAAATTCTTCTTGCGCGAGCCCATGCCGCCGACATAAAGCGCCATTTCGCGCTTGACCGGCAACCGGCACTCATCGAGATCGTCGCCCATGACCACCCTGACCGCCGGTGCCACATCGAAGTTCTCGAGCGTACGGCCACTGTGCGCAAAGCCCTCGTCGAGACTGGTGCGCAGCAGGTCGAATTTCTCGGGGCTCATCCAGATTGGCAGAACGCCGTCGGCGACTTCCGCGGCGGCCCTCATACCGGCGGGTGTTACCGAGGCCGTGTAGATGGGGATTTCGGGAGCGGCGCCGAGAATGGATTTAAGGGGCTTGCCCAGGCCCGTGGCATTGGGACCCTGGGCGGGCAATTGGTAGACCTCACCCTGGAATTCCACCGGCCTGTCGCGGGCAAAGATGCGACGCATGATTTCAACGTATTCCTTCGTCCGGGTAATGGGTTTGCCGTAGGGCACCCCGTGCCAGCCCTCGACCACCTGCGGTCCGGAGGCTCCCAGCCCGGCGATAAAACGTCCTTCCGACAACTGGTGAAGCGACATTGCCGTCATCGCCGCCATGGCCGGCGTGCGGGCCGGCATCTGCATGATGCCCGTGCCCACCCGTATTTTTTCAGTCCTTGCCAGTATCCAGGTGGCAACGGTAACCGCATCGGAACCGTAGGCTTCCGAAACCCACACCGAATCGAAACCCAGCCGCTCGACTTCGTGGACCAGATCCATGGGGATCGAAACCTGCCGGCCCGCATAATTCAACATCAAACCCAGCTTCAGCATATGACTCTCACCTGACTCTCACCCCTCTTCCCAATGACGCCGATGCCACACCCCGATACTCGCGACCCGGGAGGGCCCTCGACCGCGCTGCCCCTTCACAGGAACAAAAACTGACACTATGATAGTTATCTTCAAAAAGCAACCAGGGCTCCCCGTTATGAAAAACCCCATGTCCCTAGAAGGACGCACCCTCATCGTCACCGGCGCGGGCCAGGGAATCGGCCTGGCCATCAGCGAACTGGCCATGGAACTCGGCGCCCGGGTGGTCGGCGTGGACCTCAACGAGGACAACCTGAACAATATCGCCGAAAAACACGGCGCCGATTTTCTGCCCGTTGCCGGCAACGTCGCCGAAGAATCCCTGGCCGGCCGGGCGGTCGATGCCGCCGTGGAAAGGTTCGGTGCGGTGCACGGCCTGGTCAACAACGCCGGCATTGGCCGGCCGGCAATGATCCACAAGATGACCGCCGAGGAATGGCAACAGGTGATGAACGTGCACCTGAACGGTTCATTTTATTTCACCCAGGCCGTGGGCCGCCACATGCTCGAACGGGCAAAAGCCGGCGAAAGCGCCCCCGGCGCCATGGTCTTTATCTCCTCGGATGCCGGTCGCCGGGGCAGCCTGGGGCAGATCAACTACGCCGCCGCCAAATCGGGCATGTTCGGCATGACCATGACCGCGGCGCGTGAGTGGGCGAAATTCGGTATCCGCGCCAACGCCGTGTGCTTCGGCCTGGTGGAAACCGCCATGACCGAAACCGCCCGCAGCGATCGCTTCCGGGACAAGTACCTCGAGCAGATCGCCATGGGCCGCTTTTCCACGCCGGAAGAGGTGTCTGTGCCGGTGTGCTTCCTGCTCTCCGAAGGGGCTTCCTACATTACCGGCCAGGTTCTCTCCGTTAACGGCGGGTACACGATCGCCATGTAGGCGGCTAAGCTGAGCCGCGTTTAACCAAGCCGTGTTTTAACCAGATAAGGAAAAGCGATGTCCTCGCCATTTACGTTCAAACCCCTGGAAATCCCTCCGGAGCTCGAACCCCTGCGCGAGCAGGTGCGGGAATTCCTCCGGGAGGCAGGCCGGGACTGGTCGGGCTGGAAAGTGGGCCACTCCTGGACCGGGTTCGACAAGGATTTCAGCCGCGCCGTCGCCGACAAGAGCTGGATCGGCATGACCTGGCCGACGCAATACGGCGGTGGCGAGCGTTCTCACCTGGAGCGCCACGTGGTGGTGGAGGAAATGCTCGCCGCCGGTGCGCCCCTGGGTGCCCACTGGTTCGGCGACCGCCAGAGCGGCCCCCTGCTGCTGCGGCTGGGCACCGAGGAGCAGCGCCGGCGCTTTTTGCCGGCCATCGCCCGGGGGGAGGCCTCCTTCTGCATCGGCCTGAGCGAACCCAATTCCGGCTCCGACCTGGCCTCCATCCGTGCCAAGGCGGTACGGACCGACGGCGGCTGGCTGCTGACCGGCACCAAGATCTGGACCACCAACGCCCATTTGTGCGACTACATGATCGGCCTGTTCCGCACCGGCGGGGGCGACACCAAGGTCAAGCACGAGGGGTTGTCCCAGTTTCTGATCGACATGAAAACGCCCGGCATCGAGGTCCGTCCCATTCGCGACCTGACCGGCGAAAATCATTTTAACGAGGTGTTCTTCGACGAGGCCTTTGTTCCCGATGACATGCTGGTCGGCGAGGAAGGCAACGGCTGGAAGCAGGCCACCTCGGAGCTGGCCTTCGAACGCAGTCAGCCGGACCGCTTTATGAGCTGTTTTCCGGTTCTGCCCGAACTGGTCGACGCCATCAACAAGCGGGGGTCGCCCGATCGACTGGCCGCCCGCGAGATCGGCGCCACGGTGGCAGACCTGGTGATTCTGCGGGAAATGTCCCTGTCGGTGCTGGGCCAGTTGGCCGAGGGTAAAACGCCCGCCCGGGAAGCGGCGCTGGTCAAGGACCTGGGCAACAGTCACGAGCAACAGATCCCCAACCTTGCCAGGGACCTGCTCGACCTGCCCGCCACCATTGAGCAGGGTAACCGGCTCAGCGAACTGGAGGGCATTCTGACCCAGAACGTCCCCTCCTACTCGCTGCGTGGCGGCACACGGGAAATTCTCCGCGGTATTATCGCCAAGGGGCTGGGATTACGATGAGTACGGAAGAAACGACCATCGGCGAATTACTCGCCGAACAGCTGGAGCGGCTATTCAGCCGGGAAGTGGACCGGGAGCGGATTGTCGCGGTCGAACAGGGCCGGTTCGACAGGGCCCTGTGGGATGCCCTGGAGGAAATCGGTGTGCGCCTGGCGCTGGCTCCCGAGGAAGCCGGCGGCGTCGGCCTGACCTGGGAGGAAGCGGAACCGGCCCTGCGCACCGCCGGCGAGTGGGCCGCACCGGTACCCCTGGGGGAGACCATGATCGCCGCCTGGGCCCTGGGACGGGCGGGCCTGGAAATCCCCGACGGCCCGGTGGCCCTGGCCGAAGAGATCATGGCCCTGGATGAAGGCGGCCGGGTATCCGGGTCGGCATCGCTGGTGCCCTGGCTTTCGCAATGCGATTACCTGCTGGTGGTGGCGCGACAAAACCAGTCCACCCATCTCTGCCTCATGGACCGGCAGTCTCTCGAGCTGTCGGCCGTGGACACCCTGGCCCGGATTCCATCGAGCCGGGTCCAGTGCCACAAGGCAACCCCGATCGATTTCGCCGAGATCGGTGACCTTGTGGGTGAACTGGGCCTGTTGCCCCATATTGCCACCCTGCGCACAGTGCAGATGGCGGGCCTGCTGGATCGGCTGCTGAGTCTCTGCGTCGAATACGGCAACGACCGTGAGCAGTTCGGCCGGCCCATCGGCAAGTTCCAGGCCGTCCAGCATATGATTGCCGAAATGGCGTCCCAGGCCGCCGCCGCCCGGGTGGCGGGTCTCTATGCCTGCCGCCAGGTGGACAGGAACCGTGCGATCCAGGGCGCCACCGTGGCCAAGGCCCGGACCGGCCCCGCCGCGACCCGAGGCGCCGAGGCGGCTCACCAGGTTTTCGGCGCCATCGGTTTCACCGACGAACACATCCTCCACTACTACAGCCGCCGCCTGTGGCAGTGGCGCAGCGAGGGCGGCAGCGAAAACTGGTGGGCCGAGCGCCTGGGACGGGAAGTTCTGGCCGCCGGTGGCGAGAAGCTGTGGCCCCATATCACCGCGCCGGCAACCGCTGACGGAGAAGATTCATGACACCCTTCCGCGTGCAATGGGGCGAAGCGGATGTCCGGCAGTTGCTGGAACGCATCGAAGCCTGCCCCCTGCCGGAGACGCCGGCCACCGCGGACTGGTCATTGGGTTGCGACAGGACATTTCTGGCGAGAATCCAGAACCACTGGGTGACGGCCTACGACTGGCAGGCCGCCGCCGAATCCCTGAACCGCCATCCCCAGTACACCGCCGTCGTCGGCGACCTGCCCATCCATTTTGTCCATGTGGCGGGCGAGGCCCGGGGCCGCAAGCCCCTGCTGATCAGCCACGGCTGGCCGGGCTCCCACCACGAATTCTGGAAGGTGATCGAGCCCCTGGCCTACCCCTCCCGCCACGGCAGCAGGCCGGAGGATGCCTTTGATCTGGTAATCCCGAGCCTGCCCGGCTACGGTTTTTCCGGCAAACCCCATGGCCCCATGGGCCAGCGGGAAACGGCAGAACTCTGGAACAGCCTGATGACCGACCACCTGGGTTACAGGCGCTACGCCGCCCAGGGTGGCGACTTCGGGGCGATTGTCACCTCCTGGCTGGGCCTGGATCATGGCGACAACCTGGCGGGGATCCACCTCAATATGCTGGCCTTCCGCAGCCTGGCCGAACCCGCCAACCGGGAAGAAACCGAATGGCTGGAGGCCAGCCAGGCGGCCCAGCAGCAGCTGGGCGCCTACAGCCACCTGCATATGACAAGACCCCACTCACTGGTCTGGGCCACCGCCGGCAACCCTCTGGGCCAGGCGGCCTGGATGCTCGAACGCTTCCACGACTGGACCGACATGAACGGCAGGGACCTGGAGGAAGTGTTTGGCCTGGACGACCTGATCACCAACGCGATGATCTACCTGATGACCGACAGCTTCTCCAGCTCCCTGGGTTTCTACCGGGGCGTGGTCGAGGACGGTCTCGGCATTTTGCCGGAAGGACAGCGCTGCGAAACGCCCACGGCCTATGCGGCCTTCCCGGGGGATGCCCTCATGCCGGCCGCACCCCTCAGCCGGGTGGAGTTGGCCTATAACCTCACCCGCTATACGCCCATGCCCCGGGGCGGACACTTCGCCGCCATGCAGGAACCGGATCTCTTTGTTCAGGACCTGCGCGAGTGGGGGCGGGAGCTCAACTGGTAGGCAGGAACAGGCGCAGCGAGGAATCTTGATTCCGAAAGGTGAACTGCCAAGGCTATTGTTAACAAAGCCTCATCCGGTTAATGAAGCTTTTTTTATTGTTTAATTTATCAACCCGACAATAATTCGTGCCGGGCTATTAACCTGGCACTCAAATAGATATCCCTATCTATTTGAGTGCGCGCCCCGAAAATACCGGCGAAAATATGTGAATTTCCTTGTATTTTCGGGGCTTGCATTGGCCTGCGGCCAATGGGGGCACATCCCTGTACCGCCTATTAACCCGGCATTAATTCGTGCCGGGTTAATAGCAGTACGCCCTATGCGTCCTTGAACACCGGTTTACGCTTCTCGACAAAGGCCGTTACCGCCTCCCGGTGCTGCTCGGATTTGTGGGCCACGGACTGGAACGCCGCCGAGGTTTCCAGCAGGGAAGCGTAGGTGGAGGTCTGGCCTTCCCGCAGCAACCGCTTGGCCATGCGCAGGGCCTGGCCGGGATTGCAGGCGAGGCGCCCGGCCAGTTCCCCGGCCGCGGGCAGCAGTTCCCCGTGGGGCACCACCCGGGATACCAATCCGCATTCCAGGGCTTCCCCGGCACTGAGCCTGTCGCCGGTAAAGGCCATTTCCGCCGCTTTCGACATACCCACCGCCCGGGGCAGCAGCCAGGCGCCGCCGTCGCCCGGGACAATGCCGAGCTTGACGAAACTCTCGGCGAAACTGGCTTTTTCCGAGGCGATACGGATATCGCACATGCAGGCCAAGTCGTTGCCGGCGCCAATGGCGGCCCCGTTGACCGCGGCGATCACCGGCACCTCCAGATCGAAGACCGCCAGCGCCAGGCGCTGGATACCGGTGCGGTATTCGTGGCGGATCGCTGCCGGGTCCATGTCCTCCTCGAAATACCGGGCCATGGCCTTGACGTTACCGCCGGCGCTGAACACGGGATCGGCGCCGGTAAGGATGACCACCCGCACCGACTGGTCGGCGGTGATGCGTTCGCAGGCCGCGACAAACTCATCCACTGCCGTGTTGCCGGTCAGCGCGTTGCGCACTTCCGGCTGGTTCATGGTCAGGGTGACGACAGCGCCGTCCTGTTCGTAGCGAAGAAATTCCTGCATGGCTGGGCTCTCCTGACAGTTGGGGAAGACACAAATCTATAGCTGACACTTTAACAATTATGCGCCGCGAGGGGACGTCGCAAGGTTGGAATATTGGGCAGTGATTGCCGTGCCTAGCGGGGCAATCTCCCCCACTTATGGCAGCTCTCGATGGTTTTGGCGATCACCCGTGCCTGGGCGGCCTTGAGCCGTTTCAGCCCCACGCCCTTGCGGACAATGCCGGGATTGAGGGAGGCCAGCTTTTCCAGGCCGGAGTGAAGGACACTGGCCAGACTGTAGGCATCGCCCCGGGACATGTCGCTCTTGCTGCCGGCAGCTTCGAGGATCCGGTTGGCCAGAAAATCGAGCTCGGGGATATAGGCGTCCATGCGCAACTTGTCGAAAGTCTTGTCACCGCGATCCGCCTCCAGGTTCCGGAAGCGAAGGACTTCCCGGTGCTTCTGCCAGACCCGGAAATAAACCTCCACCAGCTCCAGGGCCTGCTCCTCGTAATCGGTGCCCAGCCACGGCCTGTCGATTTCGGCCATGGCCTCCTCCAGCTCGCTGCCGGCCAGCTCGCTGAGGGAGAAAAGGATGTCGCGAATATCGTCGAAATACATATAGAATGTGGCGGAGGAAGTGCCGGCCTCCTTGGCGACCGCGACCGCGGTGAGCTCAACGGGAGACTTCTTCTTGAGCAGGCGCTCGGCGGCGTCCATCAGGCGCTTGCGCGTGGCCATGCCCTTGCGCCCCAGGGCCTGGCCCTGTTTGTTGCTGGTAACCTGCAGGCTCGGATTGACTATTTTTTCGTTCATCGCTGCAACTTATAAAGGAAAATGATTAACACGACGTCGCTTGTTCAGAGGAACCCATCCCCTGCGGCCTTTATCACGGGAGAGGGCGCGGCGGGTATCGCGCTTCCCCCCCGAGCGCCTCGAAGATTGGGATTAATCTTGACCCAAAAGCGGAAATATTGCAAAGTAAATAACTGTCAGTTAGTCAGTTTTTTTAATTGCAGCCGGCCCCGGAGCCCGGACGGGGCGTGACCACAGAGAACCCATGTCATTTATCAACGATGCCGCCTTCGAGGTTGATCGCGAACCTCTGATTGCCGAGCTTTATCGCCGGCTTCCCCGCCATTGCGTCCTGAGCGATGTCGAGGACCTTCGCCCCTATGAATGCGACGGGCTCTCGGCCTACTGCGAACTGCCGCTGGCCGTGGTCCTGCCCGAGAACGAGGAACAGGTTATTGCTGTCCTGCGCACCTGCCATCGGCTGGGCGTGCCCATGGTGCCACGGGGCGCCGGCACGGGACTGTCCGGCGGTGCGCTGCCCCATGCCCAGGGCGTGGTGGTATCCCTGGCCAGGATGAAAGATATCCTGTCCCTCGACCCGGAACAGCGCCTCGCGGTGGTTCAGCCGGGCGTGCGCAACCTGGCCATCTCCGAGGCCGCCGCGCCCCACGGGCTCTACTACGCACCCGATCCCTCCTCCCAGATTGCCTGCACCATCGGCGGCAACGTCGCCGAGAACTCCGGCGGTGTGCACTGCCTCAAGTACGGCCTCACGGTCCACAATGTCCTGTCCGTGCGCATGATCCTGGCGGATGGCACGCCGGTGGCCCTGGGCGGTACCGCCCCGGAATCTCCCGGGCTGGATCTGCTGGCCCTGAGCATCGGCTCAGAGGGCCTGCTCGGGGTTGTCACCGAGGTGACCGTCAACCTGACGCCCACGCCCCCCTGCGCCCAGGTGGTGATGGCCTCGTTTGACGATGTCAACAAGGCCGGCAATGCCGTGGCGGCGATCATCGCCGCGGGCATTATCCCGGCGGGGCTGGAAATGATGGACAAGGCCGCCACCGCCGCCGTTGAGCCCTTTGTGAACGCCGGCTACGACCTGGAGGCCGCCGCCATTCTGCTGGCGGAATCCGACGGCACCGAGGAAGAGGTGGCCGAGGAAATTGCCCGTATCCGTACGGTGCTGGAAGAAAACGGCGCCACCTCCCTGAAAGTGTCGGGCAACGAGCAGGAGCGGCTGTTGTACTGGGCGGGCCGCAAGGCCGCCTTCCCCGCCATCGGGCGTATTTCCCCGGACTACTACTGCATGGACGGCACTATTCCGCGCAAACATCTGGGGGAAATGCTCACCGCCATTAACGCCATGGAGGAAAAATACAACCTGCGCTGCGCCAACGTCTTTCACGCCGGCGACGGCAACCTGCATCCCCTGATCATGTTCGATGCCAACAAGCCCGGGGAACTGGAACGGGCCGAGGCATTCGGCGCCGAAATACTCGAACGGTCGGTGCAGTTCGGCGGTTCCATTACCGGCGAGCACGGCGTGGGTGCCGAGAAGATCGACCAGATGTGCGTCCAGTACAGCGAGGATGCCCTGGACGCCTTCCGCGCCGTCAAGAACGCCCTGGACCCGGCCGGCCTGCTCAACCCGGGCAAGGGCATTCCCAGCCTGCACCGCTGCGCCGAATATGGCGCCATGCATGTCCATAAGGGCAATGTGCCCTTTCCGGAACTGCCGAGGTTTTGATGGAAGCCGTACTCACGCGCTGGCGGGAAATTGTCCAGGCCGCCTCGGCGAATCGCACCGGCCTTCGCCTGCGCGGCGGCGGCAGCAAGGACTTTTACGGCGAACCCGCCACCGGGGAGCTATTCGACACACGCGACTACCGGGGCATCGTCGGCTACGAGCCCACGGAGTTGGTTGTCACCGCCCGCTGCGGTACGCCCCTGGCCGAACTGGAAGCGGCCCTGGCGGAGCGGGGCCAGATGCTGGCCTTCGAACCGCCAGGTTTCGGGGACGCCACCGTGGGGGGCTGCCTGGCGGCGGGCTTGTCCGGCCCCCGCCGGGCCCAGGCCGGGCCGTTGCGGGATTTTGTGCTGGGCACCCGGTTGATGGACGGCCGGGGCCGGATAATGGAGTTTGGCGGCCAGGTCATGAAAAACGTCGCCGGCTACGATATCTCACGGCTGCTGGCGGGCAGCATGGGCATACTGGGTCTGGTCCTGGAAGTCTCCTTCAAGGTTCTGCCCCGCCCCATTCGCGAAACCAGCCTGCGTCTCTCACTATCCCAGGAAGAGGCGCTGACAGCGGTGACACGCTGGCGCCGGCAACCACTGCCCGTTTCCGCCACCGCCTGGGAGGGTGGCGAACTCACCGTCAGGCTCTCCGGCGCCGAAGCGGCAGTGGCCACGGCAGCCCGCACCCTGGGCGGCACCATCCTGGAGGACCGCGAGGGCGAACGCTTCTGGCGGGACTTACGGGAACAACAACTGGCATTTTTCGGAAACGGCGATGTCCCGCTGTGGCGCATTTCGGTACCGGCCAACACCGGGGCCTTGCCCATTGAAGCCGCCGACATTCTGCTCGAATGGCACGGCACCCAGCGCTGGCTGCGCACCGACATGCCGGCCAGAGAGGTACGCCTCTTGGCCCGCGAGGCGGGAGGCCATGCCACCCTCTTTCGCGGCGGCGAGCGGGCCGACATTTTCGAGCCCCTGCCGGAACCGGTGATGGCACTCCATCAGCGCCTGAAAGCACAATTCGACCCGGACGGGATTTTTAATCCGGGCCGGTTGTACCGCGATCTCTGACAGCGACCCGAGCACTGGCACCATTTTATGCAGACAAATCTGGCCGATTTTATTCGCGATACGGACAAGGGCCGGGAAGCGGACTCCATCTTGCGCAGTTGCGTGCACTGTGGCTTCTGCACGGCCACCTGCCCCACTTACCAATTGCTGGGCGACGAACTGGACGGGCCCCGGGGCCGCATCTACCTTATCAAGAGCGTCCTGGAAGGCGAGACGGCCACGGAAAAAACCCAGTTGCACCTGGACCGCTGCCTGACCTGCCGGGCCTGCGAAACCACCTGCCCGTCCGGCGTGGTCTATCACCGCCTGCTGGATATCGGCCGGGAAGTGGTTGACGAGCAGGTGGGCCGCCCGCCGCAACAGCGCCTGATCCGTCGCCTGCTCACGGCCGTGCTGCCCCGGCGCCGGTTGTTCACGGCCCTGGTGCGCACCGGCCAGTTGTTCAGGCCGCTGACGCCGGGCAGGCTCAAAACCAGAATTCCTCCCCGCCAGGACCACCTGGACCGCCCCTACCACCAGCGCCAGCGCCGGGTGGTCATGCCGGAAGGCTGTGTCCAGCCCGGCATTTCGCCGGCCACCAATGCCGCCGCCGCGCGCGTCCTGGATGCCCTGGGTATCGGCGTCGCGGCCACGCCCGCCGACGGCTGCTGTGGCGCCCTGCGCTTTCACCTGGGCGCCCAGGAGGCGGCGGAGCGGGACATGCGCCGCAATATCGACGCCTGGTGGCCTGCCATCGAGGACGGTGCCGAGGCCGTGGTAAGCACCGCTTCCGGCTGCGGGAGCCATATCGTCGAGTACGGCAAGCTCCTGGCCGGGGATACCCGCTACCGGGAAAGGGCCGCGAAAATCGCCGACCTTACCGTCGATATTTCCGAGCTGCTGGTACGCGAGGAAAAAACGCTGACCGCCAAACTCCGGCAGGCCAATATCACCGCCGAAAGTCGCGGACGCGTGGCATTTCAGTCCCCCTGTACACTGCAACACGGCCTGGGTATCACCGGCGCCGTGGAAAGGCTGCTTCGCGCCGCCGGCTACGACACCCTGCCGGTGCCCGACAGTCACCTTTGCTGCGGTTCCGCGGGCACCTACTCGATCCTGCAACCGGCACTGTCGAGACAACTGCGGTCCAACAAGCTCAAGGCTCTCACCAGCGGCGACCCTGATATCATTGCCACCGCCAACATTGGCTGCCAGACCCACCTGCAGACAGAGAGCACATTGCCGGTGATCCACTGGATTGAATTGATAGACAGGGCCCTCGCGGACCCCGGGTACCGAATCGACACCGAACACCCCGAACTTTCCCAGACTGCCTGACAAGGAGAACCCATGGACACCCACATCGAGCGCGCGGGGCTCAAAGTCGCCCCTCAGCTGGCTGACCTGATCGAGAAAGCCATCCTTCCCGCAACCGGGCTGGGCGCGGAATCGGTATGGCAGGGCTTTGCCCGGNNCCGGCTCCTTGCCGACCTGGTGCCTCGCAACCGGGAACTGCTGGCAAAGCGGGAAGAGTTGCAACGACAACTGGACCAGTGGCACCGGCAAAACCCAGGGCTGGTGGACACGGCTGCCTACAAGACCTTCCTCAAGGATATCGGCTACCTGGCCGACGACGTGGCCGACTTCCGGGTCAGCACCGCCAACGTGGACCCGGAAATCGCCACCCTGGCCGGCCCCCAGCTGGTGGTGCCGGTAATGAACGACCGCTTCGCGCTGAACGCGGTCAATGCCCGCTGGGGCAGCCTCTATGACGCTCTCTACGGCACCGACGCCATCCCCGAGACCGACGGCGCCGGCAAGGCCGGCGACTATAATCCGGTGCGGGGCGAAAAAGTCATCGCCAGGGCCCGCGAATTCCTGAATCGCGCCGCTCCCCTGGCGGACAAGCGCAGCTGGGCGGACACCACCGGCTTTCGCATCGAATCCGGCAATCTGGTGGCAGTCTTCGATGACGGCACTGCCGGCCTGGCGGACCCGGCTCAGTTCGCCGGCTACCAGTCCGACGAAGAGTCTCCCTCCGCGCTTTTGCTGACCCACCACGGCCTGCATATCGAAATCCAGATCGACGCCGAGGCCCCCATCGGCCGCGACGATGCCGCCGGCATCAAGGACGTGCTCCTGGAGGCGGCCCTGACCACCATCCAGGATTGCGAAGACTCCGTGGCCGCCGTGGACGCCGACGACAAGGTGGCGGTCTACACCAACTGGCTGGGCCTTATGAAGGGCGACCTCAAGGCAACGTTCGACAAGGGCGGCGAGACGATGACCCGCAGCGCCAAGCCCGATCGCCGCTACAAGAATGCCGAGGGCGAGACATTTTTCATTCCCGGCCGCAGCCTGTTGCTGGTGCGCAACGTCGGCCACCTGATGACCACCGACGCCGTGCTCGACGCCCGGGGCGACGAGATTCCCGAGGGCATGCTCGACGGCCTGGTGACCAGCCTGTGCGCCCTGCACGACCTCAACAAGAAGGAGGGCGATCCCAAAAACTCCCGGGCGGGCAGCGTTTATATCGTCAAACCCAAAATGCACGGCCCAGAGGAAGTGGCCTTCGCCAACACCCTTTTCGACCGCATCGAGGACATCCTCAAACTGCCCCGCCACACCCTGAAAATCGGCATCATGGACGAGGAGCGGCGCACCACCCTCAACCTCAAGGCCTGTATAGCCGCCGCCAGGGAACGGGTGATCTTTATCAATACCGGTTTTCTCGATCGCACCGGCGACGAGATACACAGCATCATGGAAGCGGGACCGGTGGTGCGCAAAAACGCCATGAAACAGGAGCGCTGGATCGCCGCCTACGAGGACTGGAACGTGGACATTGGCCTCGCCGCCGGCCTCCAGGGCCATGCCCAGATCGGCAAGGGCANNCCGGCGACGAGATCCACACCTCGATGGAGGCCGGTCCGATGATCCGCAAGGGCGACATGAAGCAGGCGGCGTGGATTTCCGCCTATGAAGCGTGGAATGTCGACACCGGCCTGGAATGCGGGCTCGCCGGTCATGCCCAGATCGGCAAGGGCATGTGGCCCAAGCCCGACGCCATGGCGGAAATGCTGGCCACCAAGCACAACCACCCGGAAGCCGGCGCCAACTGTGCCTGGGTGCCCTCGCCCACCGCCGCCGTGCTGCACGCCATGCACTACCACCAGGTGGACGTGGCCGAGGTGCAATCGAAACTGGCGGGCAGGCAGCGGGCGACCCTGG
Organism: Cellvibrionales bacterium UBA4495; assembly: GCA_002388905.1. Lineage (GTDB taxonomy): Bacteria > Pseudomonadota > Gammaproteobacteria > Pseudomonadales > Porticoccaceae > DGNJ01. The sequence continues at coordinate 76,505 of DGNJ01000058.1, read as the reverse complement.
ATGACCTGATCACCCTGCCCCTGCTCGGGGACAAGCCCTCGCCGGAAGCCATTCAGGAGGAGTTGGACAACAATGCCCAGGGCATCCTCGGCTATGTGGTGCGCTGGGTCGAGCACGGCGTGGGCTGTTCCAAGGTGCCGGACATCCACGACGTGGCCCTGATGGAAGACCGGGCGACGCTGCGCATCTCCAGCCAGCACATCGCCAACTGGCTGCACCACGGCATCTGCAGTGCCGAACAGGTGGAGGAAACCCTCAAGCGCATGGCAAAAGTCGTGGATCAGCAGAACGCCGGCGATCCCGACTACCACCCGATGGCCGACGACTACGAAAAATCGCCCGCCTTCCAGGCGGCCAGGGATCTGGTTTTCAAGGGCAGGGAGCAGCCCAGCGGTTACACCGAACCGTTGCTTCACGCCTGGCGCCGGGAGGCCAAGAAACGCGCCGCGGAAAAATAAGCTTTCGCCGGCAGCCGCTTCCACCCCTGCTTTAACCGGTATGGGAGCGGCCCCTGGCCGCGAAGCCGGGGCGAACGGCTGGCAAAGGGTCTGACTTTCCCCTCTACCACCGGTTGGATCGCCGTCACAGGCCAACACTTTGCCCGGCTCAATCCATTCAACAAACAGGAGAACCACCATGCTCACCATCAAACGACTGTCCCAGGCCGACGCCCAGTTGCTGATCGCCGGTGCCCGCGCCAAGGCGGAGGAAATCGGCGTACCCATGTGCATCGCCATCACCGACGAATCCGGCAACCTGATCGCTTTCGAGCGCATGGACGGCGGCAAGACCACCAGTGTCACCATTGCCATCGACAAGGCATTTACCGCCGCCGCGGCCCGCAAGGCCACCCACGAATACAACGCCGTGTGCGTACCCGGCAACCTGGCCTTCGGCATCAACAGCGCCATCGGCGGCCGCCTGATGGTGGTCGGCGGCGGCCTTCCGGTGACCGTGGACGGCGACGTGGTGGGCGGGATTGGCCTGAGCTCCGGCACGCCGCAACAGGACATGGACTGTGCCCAGGCGGGCATCGACCACTTCCTGAAAAATTCCTGAAACCCTTAACGCCGGCAAGCCTGTGATACTATCCGGCGCTTAAAATTGACCCCGGGGAGAATAAAAGCATGATCGACAGTGCGGACTACATTATCGTGGGCGCCGGTTCCGCCGGCTGTGTCCTTGCCAGCGAACTGTCGGCGGACCCGGACAACACCGTCGTGGTGATCGAGAGCGGCCCCATGGACAAGAGCCCGCTGATCGATATGCCCCGGGGGATCGGCAAGCTGCTCGCCCCGGGCAATCCCCACGTCTGGGCCTATGACGTGCACCGCCCGGGCGGCGCGAAGGAGACCTGGCTCAAGGGACATGTTATCGGCGGTTCCAGTTCCATTAACGGCCTGGTTTACGCCCGCGGCTTTGCCGGCGACTACAACCGCTGGGCCGGCGAGCTGGGTTGTGCCGGCTGGAGCTGGGCCGACCTGCTGCCCTGCTTCAAGGCCAACGAGCATCACGAGTTTGGCGAGTCGGAAGAGCGCGGCGTTGGCGGTCCCCTGCGCATCTCCGGCCATCCGCCGGATATCTCCGGGCCCGGACCCAAGTCCCTGTGCGAGGCCTTTCTCGATGCCTGCGACCAGGCCGGCACACCCCGGGTGCCCGACACCAACAACGCCGCCGATGGCGGTGCCGGCTACCAGCCGCGGACCATCTGGGAGGGTACCCGGCAGAGTGCGGCCAAGGCCTTCCTGCACCCGGCAATGACCCGCCCCAACCTGACCGTGATCAGCGACACCCGCGTGGAGCGGGTTCTCTTCGAGGGCACCAGGGCCGTGGGCGTGGCTGTCCGGGACAAAAGCGGCGCCGGCCACACTATCGCGAGCAACCGGGAGGTGATTCTCTGCGGCGGCGCCATCGAGTCGCCCAAGCTGCTCCAGCTCTCCGGCATCGGCCCCGCCGAACGGTTGAAGGAAGCGGGCATACAGGTAGTCGCGGACCTGCCCCAGGTGGGCCAGAACCTGCGCGAACACTGCAACTTCATGGTCCAGTACCGGGTTACCCGGGGCAGCCTCAACAGCGCTTTCCAGGGACCGCGATTACTGTGGAACCTGCTCCGGTACCTGGTCACCCGCAGCGGCCCCCTGGCCCACGGCTCCCAGGAAATGCTCGCCTACATCAAGAGCCGGGAAGGCCTGGACCGGCCCGACTGCCAGTTGGGCGTCGGCCTGTGGTCACTGCACAATGGGCCCAAGGGGCCGGAACTGGACAAGGAGCCCGGCTTCACCGTCGGCGGCTACCACATGCATCCCCGGTCGCAGGGGCAGCTCTATATCACCTCCGCCGACGCCGGCGACCAGCCCCATATCGAGGTCAACTACCTGAGCGACCCCGAGGATCAGGCCGCGTCCGTGGCCATGGTGCGCTATATCCGCAGGATCGCGGGGCAACCCGCCCTGAAGGACTTCATCGTCGAAGAGGTCCAGCCGGGGCCCGATGTACAGAGCGACGACGAGATCCTCGAGGCCTACAAGACGTTGGGCGCCACCGCCTACCACGTCTCCGGCACCTGCCGCATGGGCTCCGATCAGGAGTCGGTGGTGGACCCCCAAACCCGTGTGCGCGGCGTCGACGGCCTAAGGGTGGTGGACACGTCCATTTTCCCGGAACTGCCCTCCGGCAACACCAATGCGCCGGCCATGGCCGCCGGCAGGCGGGCCGCCCAATTTATCCTGGAAGACCGAAACACCGGGGAACAGCGCAAGGCCGGCTGAACATCCGCAAAAATCGTCAACACTATAGCAATCAGGCATTTGCTGGCCTGATTGCTTTTCATAGGTTTGTGCAGGCCCCTGAGGAATCGATTCACCCAGGCAAATGGCCGGGCGGACTCGAGGAAATCGTCAGCAGCAGATCCCTGTGCGCCTCAGCGCTCCATATTGCACCAGACCGGGCCGTTGTCATCGAAACCGATCACACCGTTGACCCTGTCCAGGTCGATAATGACAGCGGTGCCCTTGCGTTCGGGGTCCCCCTGCTGTTCTTTCTCATGGGCCAGGTCAAAGACGCGGTTTTTCTCTTCAGGGTCGGCAACCACCCGCGCCCTGCCCCGGAACTCAAGAAACGGCACGGATTTCGAGCGATACATCATGGCCACGTGGGGATTGTGCTCGATGGCCCGGATGGTGTCGCCGCCGGCATTGCGTACCCAGAGGCTGAGCTGGTCGGGACCATAAACGGCTGTGCTTCCCCGGAAAGTCAGGGAGGGCCGATTGTTTTTATCCACCACCGCCAAAACCATCACATTGTCGGTATCGATGGCGCGGCTGATCATTTCGACCATGTCGTCGGTCAGTTGGATGCCTGGCATAGGCATTATCTCCTTTCCTTATTGGGTGTGGGTAAAAATCCAATTTATTTTACAGGATGATAAGTACTACCAACCCGGCACTCAAATCGATATCCCTCTCTATTTGAAGGTGCGTCGGAATTGGTCCGGCGAAACGGTGTCCGATCAGTTTCGTTGTCCTGCGCTGGACACGACTTCCGCGCATCCGGACCATCGATCTGGCGAGAAAATCCTCCGGCGGCTTCCTGCTCCGAGCTATGGGAGTTTCGGATTCGATACTGCCAGCTTTCTTTACACCCGATTCGGAAATTCGCACCCCAAAACACCCAACCTTTTGTTTTCCTCTAACTTTTTTCGATTGGCCTGAAATTTGCTGCTCTATCCTGTGCCTGGCGTCGCACTCCGCGACGTTACCGATAACAAGAGCGAGGTATACCATGTTTAGATTGATGGCTATTATCCCGGCCACCCTGATGGCCGCCGATGCCCTGGCCAGTGCACCCCTGGGTGTTCCCGCCGGCCAGGTCGTGGGCAGCGCCCTGGGTACAGTGGTCCCGTTCAGCGGCGGAGGCCTGGCGGCCCTGGCGACAGCCGGAGTGGTGGCGGGAATCTGGATCGTCAAGCGTAAGCGCTAACGGCTCCCCCCGCTATCAGGTAAAAAGACGATGCTCGGCTATCTTGCCGGCTTGTTGCCCTTTGTTTTCTGCGGCATCGTCGGAGCGGCGGCAGTGGCGGAACTGCTCAAGCCATGCCGCCCGACTCTGCAACCGGTGACCGGCAGGTGGTCCACCAATCTGGCCCTGTTCGGTTTCCAGTTCGGCCTGCAAAAGCTGCTGGTGCCTTTGTCGGCCCTGGTCGCCGCCCTTGGCGCCCAGAAGGCGGAAACGGGTCTGCTGACGTTTCTTGGAGTACCCGCGGCTGCCGGCATGGTTGCCGGTATTTTGCTATTGGATGTCTGGAAATACTGGGAACATCGCCTCATGCACGCCGTGCCCGCTCTTTGGCGGCTGCACCGGGTCCATCACTCGGACGTGGAGATCGATTTCACCACCAGCGAACGCCATCACCCACTGGAAGTGATGCTCAGTATTGCCGGCCTGTTCGCCGTGATCTATCTGTTGGGCATACCGCCGGAAGCGGTGCTCTTATACAGCCTGATCGCCACCGCCGTGGTCGTTCTTTCCCACGCCAACATCGAAGTGCCGCAATGGCTCGACGGCGCTCTCAGGAATATCGTCGTAACCCCCGCCTTCCATGTGGTTCACCATTACGCGGACCGACGCGAAACAGATACCAATTTCGCACTGGTAATTACCCTCTGGGACCGGATTTTCGGTTCCCTTCACAGGGAAAATGCAACCGTTAAAGGCAACAGGCAGGTGCTGGGAATCGAGGATTTTCGTGAGCCGCGAGACAACCGGCTCCACCGGGTGCTGTTGCAGCCTTTTCTGTCGACCGGCACAAATAAAGTGCCAGAGAGCGGCAGCAACGATAAACCACGACTGGTATGACCGAGACCGCAGTACCCGCCAGCGCCGTTTGTCCAACGCCAAAAGGCCGCCCACCGGGCGCAATCGCTGTTCCTTTTCGGGGGCAGGCCGGGTGGGGTAGCGCGCTGACCCTGTTGGCGGCCGCACTGGCGCTGACAATCGCCGCGCACGCGGACAGCCTTTTGGCAATGATGGCCATCTGGGACAACAACGCCACCTACCAGTATGGCTGGGTGGTGATGCCGGTTTTTCTTTACCTGCTCTGGCACCGTCGGGGCGACTTCACGGGCGCTGCACCCGCCACAAACCCATGGGCCATTCCTGCCGCCCTGGTTGCCGCCGGCGCCTGGCTTGCGGCCGACCTGCTCAATATCGCCGAGGGCCGGCAGTTTGCGCTGATCGCCATGGTCTGGGCACTGACCCTGGCGGCCCTGGGCTGGACGGTTTTTACCCGGGCACTGCCCATGCTGGCACTGCTCCTGTTCCTGGTGCCTTCGGGCGGTTTTCTGACAATACCGTTGCGACACCTGACGGTGGAAATGCTGGCAACCTTCCCCCGGGTTTTCGGAATACCCTTCCGCATCGAAGGTTTCGCCGTTTTTGTAGAATCCAACCGCTATGTGGTCATCAATGATTGCGCAGGACTCCACTACCTGCTCATGGCGCTCTTTCTCGGGCTGGTACTGGCCCTTCTGATATACCGGCGCTGGTGGAAAATTGCCGCGCTGACCCTGTTCAGCGGTGCGCTGGCTATTGTCGCCAATGGCCTGCGCGTCGTCGGTATCGCGGCCTGGGACTATATCACCGGCAGCCAGATGGAACTGTCGGGTCATGTCTATTTCGACTGGTTGTCGCTGGGGCTGCTCTTTATCACCTTGCTGGCCGTATTCGCATACCTGAAAAAGGAAGCGTTTACCGGCCCGACAGAGGTCAGGCGTTCCCGGTTCCCGCGCCTCGCAATCCTCGTGCCCACAACCCTGGTTGTGGTATCGGCGCCTCTGCTGCTCCCCTCCCCCGGGGAAGCCATTCCCTTGACGGCATCGCCGACACTGCCGGAAACCGTAAACGGCTGGCGCCGGACAACGCCTTCTGCCGACTGGCATCCCGCGATCTCCGGCGAACATATTAATTCCACCCTCGCCGGTTACCGGAAAGATAGCCGTTCCCTCTCGGTCTTTGTCGGGGAAACCGCGGACGCCCGCACCAAGATCAGCGCGGGAGCCGACCTTGGCATGCACGGCGGCTGGATGCCAGGCACAAGCCGCGAACGCCATGTCTGCGACAACCACGGCTGCGAGCAGGTGCGGCATATCAGGCTACTGTTACAAAAGAGCCAAAGAGTTCGCCACCTCTATGTCACTTACGCCGTGGCGGGAAGCACCGCATCCTCCCAGGCCGGAATCCGCCTGCGTCGGGCCTGGACCAAATTACTCGGCGGTGCCCCCGAAGCCCGGCTGATCGCCCTGGCCGTCGACAGCGCAGAGGGACTAGAGGAACCGGAAATCACTGCGCTGCTGCGCAGCCTGAAACCAGTGGACTGACCCGTATCCAGAGAAACGGGAAGACCGCGGCACCCTAAGCCATGGACACCGCGAAGTTACTCCGTCGGTACTCGCTCTCCAGGTAATCCACCAGATGGGCGCACAATTCCCGGGCGTCGTTCGCCGTGCCGTGGATAAAGCTCGAGCTGCGCCGGCGCATAAAAGGCAGCCCCAGTGCGTACAGCCCGGGCGCCACCACGCCGCCGTGGTGGCGCAGGTTGCCCTTGCGATCCAGCACCGGCACACGGAGCCAGGAGTAATCCGGGCGGAACCCGGTGGCCCAGACCAGGGACCGGAGTCCCTGGCGATGCAGGTCCAGCGTCAGCAGGGGGTTGTCGTCCACCCGGGTGGCGGGAAAGTCCTCCGGCGGCGGCAGGTTATTGTCCATCCCGTGGGCCTGCGCCCACTGGTCGATGCGCCTGAACAGGCGGTTCATCTTGAGATCCGCCAGTGCACAGTGGTTGCGCAGGCCACCGGAGAACTGCGCCCTGCCGTCGCTGAACCCCGCCAGCCGTCCCACCACCCGGACACCCCGGGACTGGAGGGCGTTAAGGTCCAGGGTCGCCGCGCCCGAGAGTTGGGGCGAAGGAACCCGCCGTGCGCGGTGGAGGTCATCCACCTGGTCGTGTCGCTCGTCCAGAACACCGATGGCGTCCAGCCACCACTGGATATCCCGTCCACGGTAACAGCGCGGCAGGCGCACGTGCTCCCCAACCGCCAGGGTTACCTGGCGCCCACTGCGCCGGATTTCGTCCGCCAGTTGCACTCCAGTGGCGGACCCTCCCACCACCAGCACGTGCCCATCGCAAAGTTGTCCCGGGCTGCGGTAATTGCCGGCGGTGTACTGCTCTATGGTTGCCGGTAACCGGTCGGCGATGGCCGGCACACGGGGCACGGCAAAGGCGCCGGTGGCGATCACCAGCGCCCGGCACTCCCAGGGCCCATAATCGGTATTCACCCGGTAGCCGCCGCCGAAAGCACTGACAGCCGTGACCGTCACACCGGTGCGCACCGGCGCCCGGAAGTTTGCGGCATAGCCGGCGATAAAGTCCACCACCTCCTCCCGGCCCATAAAGCCGTCCGGGTCGGGGCCGCTATAACGGTAGCCGGGCAGCCGGCACTGCCAGTTGGGGGTGAGCAGCCGCAGGGAGTCCCAGCGATCCTGGCGCCAGGCATTGGCGATCTGGCCGCGTTCCAGTACCACGTGGTCAATGCCCCGCCCCGTCAGGCACCAGCTCATGGCCAGGCCGGCGTGGCCGGCGCCGATAACCACCACCTCCACCCGTGGGCATTCCCGCACGGTCATTACCTGACCTCCACCCGCACATTGGTGGGGTTGGTGATGATGTCGAAAACCGCCGAGCGCTTCTGGGACTGGGCCACCAGGGCCTCGATGTCTGCTCGGGAGGCATCGGCGTCTATTTCGAACACCACCCGCACATCGTCGAAGCCGTTGCGCACATCGGCGTCCATGCCCAGAATTCCCTGCACGTCCATGCTGCCCTCCAGCACGGCCGTCACCGAGTGCAGCTGGATACCCCGGTTCTGGGCCACCGAGGCGATACCCGCTGTCAGGCAGCCCGCCAGCCCCACCAGCACATATTCCACCGGGGTGGCGCCCCGGTCGTCGGAGGCGAAGAGCTCCGGATGGTCCGCATCAAAAGTGAAGGTGTTGCGGTGGCGCTGCTCTTCCCCGAGGCCATAAAAGCCTTCCACGGCGGTACAGCTATGGGTACCGCGCACCCATTCGCAGCTGGCCCGCCAACGGAATTGTGCCGCTTCCGGCGCTTCGGCCAGGGCCTGCCGGGCAACCAGCAGGGCCTCCACATTAACGCCGTTGTCTGTGATCACGGTTTGCACGGTCATGGTTGCGTCCTCTCTTGCGAATTGTTGCCGACGCCATTGCCGGACAGCCAGAGGATGCAACCGGACCGTTTAAGCCCGCGTTGGAGCAGCCGTGTTATTTGGAGGTAATCAGGAAGGGGGCAGGTCACCCGGCCCCACAGGCTGGAAGGCCCAGACACACTCCACCGGCATCTCCGCCTCCCGCTGGGCCTGGCGCACCGCCTCCGCATCCGGCGCGCGGTAGAGGCAGAGCATGCGCCGGCGGTCCAGGGAAAATAGAGTACGGGTAAAGCTGACGCCCCGGATTTCCAGGCACCAGGCACTGGCATCTTCCCGGGCCTGGATCTCCGCCAGGGACACCGGCTTATCGAAGCGCCGTTCAACGACCACATTGGCCGGCGGCGCATCCGGACCCACATGGACGGTGCCGGACCAGAGACAGGATGCATCCGCATCGTTCTGGCGGAAGGCGATACGGACGGACTCCAGGTCGGGGGCAGTAAAATGGCAGATCAACTTCCTGCCGTCCAGGGCCAGCAGGCTCTGCTGCCAGTGGATCTTATGGAGGCGAAAGCAGCCTCCGGCTTCCAGGCTCATGACCAGGACATCATCCTGTCTCAGAGGCGGGTCAAACCATCGCTCGGCAATCACATCGACCATTTCATCATNNATCATCCCTCAACCAACTGCCGGGCCCGCTCCCGCGCCCAGGCGGCCACGGCGGCACCCTCCAGGGCGGCGATGCCGGCCAGGCTGTGGCGGTAGGACAATTCGTCCCGCTCATGCCTGTTGGCCTGGGCCAGGGCGATATGGGCAAGCATGATTTCCGTCGCCCTGTCCAGGGCCTCGGCGCAGGCCAGGGCCTCCTCCGCCCGGGTGCGGGCCGCCCGGTAGTGTCCCCGCTCGTTATCCAGCAACGCAGCCCGGCTGAGGACGCAAGCCAGGCGGTGCTTGGCATCCGCATTGCGCAGATCGTCCAGGGCTGCGTCCAGCGCCTGGCTGTCATCTTCCAGGGCATAACGGCACAGTCCTTCCATCGCCCGGGCAAAAGGAGCCTCACTCCCCTCCCGCAGTTTCTCTCCCAGTTCCATCAACTCGCCGCAGCGCGCCAGGGCCGCCCGGTAGCGACCCCGCCCGAAGTCGATCATCACCAGGTACTCATTGGCCTGGAATTCACCGATGTGGTTACCCGTGCCTTTGGCCAGGGTGCGTGCTTCCTTGAACAGTTCCTCGGCCTCGTCAAGGCGGTTTTCATGGTAACGCAGCATGCCGCCGGCGGCGGGAATGGCCTCTATGCTGATTCCCCGGCGCCGGGCCAGGGCACGGGCTTCCATCAGCATGGCGTCGGCACGGGGCAGGTCCTGTTCCAGCATGGCCAGGCATCGGGCCGCCTCCGCCATGCCCTGGATCCGGTCTTCCTCGCTGCCGCCGCGGGCCACCCGTTCCGCCTGCAGGGAATCCTCCCGGGCGCTGTGCCAGTGACCCTGATACCAGCGAACATAGCTGGCCATATAGTAGCCGAGCCGGGCGTGGTGGATGGCGCCATGGTCCAGGGCCTGCTCGGCCAGGTCGGTGTACTGCCTGGCGGCGCTTTCCCAGTCCTCCAGCGGCATCGCGGTCAGCAGGATTTCTTCCAGTTCCAGTGTCAGGCACACCCGCTCCCCGTCGTTGAGCTGCTGCGCCAGCCTCAGCCCCTTGCGGGCCAGGCTGACCGCCTCCCGGTTGGCGAAAAAACGCAGGCATAGCCGTCCGGCGGACACCAGGCCCCGGGCCGCGAGTGGCGCTTCCCCGCTGAGGCAGGCATGGTGGGCAAGAGCGGCGGCCTGGGCCAGGTCCAGTGCCGTGTCCTTTTCCAGCAGCCGGGCCACCCTGCCGTGCATCACCCGTTGCCGGGTGGGTGAGATATCATTGTAGATACAGCGGGCCACCAGGTCGTGAGAGAAACGAAAACCGTAATCCACGGGCACCAGCAGGGCCTCTTGCACGGCCTGGTCCAACACATCCCCAACGGTCTCCTGTGTCATATCCGCGATGTCCGCCAGGGTGGCGATATGGATACGGCCCCCCAGCACCGCCGCCCAGCGCAGAAGGTCCACCGCCTGGAGATCAAAACGGGACAGCCGCTCCCGGATCAGCTGCGCCAGGGAACCGGTGCCCTCCCCGGCAGCGCAGGCCCGGGCAAGCTCAATGGCCATGAGGGGATTCCCGCCACACTCCCGGCTCAGGCGTTGGCATTCGGCTGCCGGCGCCTGATCATCAATAATTTGCAGCACTGCCTCCTGCGACAATGGACCGAGACGGATCTCCTCCATCAGGCCCGCGGCCCGCAGAGAACGGAAGGTTCGCTGGGTGGCGGTGTTGTCGCTGAGTTCGCTTTCCCGGCCGGCGATAACCACCAGCAGTGGCTGGTCAAGGTTGGCCCTTGCCACATGGTCCAGGGCGGCGGCACTGGATTCGTCGCACCACTGGAAATCATCCAGCACCAGGATAACCGGGCCGCTGGCGGTTTCCCGGGCCACCAGTTCCGCCAGATCCGCCAGCAACTGCTCCCGGTTGTCCGGATCGGTGAAAGGTTTGCCCCAGCGGTCGCCGACTGTCCCGGCCAGAGCCTCCAGCCACAGGGCAAAGGGCCGGAGGCGACCTGACTCGACGGCGCTGGCCCGCATCACTTTGGCATTGTCCTCCTCTCCCAGTGCCGCCAGTGCGTCCAGCACCCGGCTTTTGCCGATACCCGGGGCGCCACTGACCAGGGCAAATCGGGCGTTGCGCTGCTCCTTGACCCGGGTATAGAGAGCGGTCAGCCGGCCCATTTCGTCTTCCCGACCCACCAGATCGCTGTGCTGCTCCGGCCGGGGGGCTACCGGCTTTGCCGCGGCCCTGCCGCCAGAACTGCCGGGCGCACCCCGCAAGGCCCGGAACAGTGCCCCGGAGGTCTCCGCACCGACTTCCGCCAGCATGCGCTTACCCAGCTGATACTGCTGCTGCGCTTCGTCGGGGCGATTGGACTCCACCAGCAGACGGATCAGTTTGGCTTGGGCGGCCTCCTCATAGGGGGAATTGATCACCAGGGCCCGGGCGTACTCCAGAGCCTGCTCGGGGGTGTCCTGCAGCCGCTGAACCAGGGCCTCGAGAATACGGGTCCGGGCCCGGGTCACCCTCTCCCGTTCCGCCACGCACCAGGCGTAAAAGGTATAGAAGTTGGTGAGTTCCAGGCCCTCGAGGAAAAGTCCCTGGTAGGCTTCGGCTGCGGTCTTCAGCGCCTCTATGGGGGTTTCCTGCAGATTGCCTTCGGCCAGCGCGTAGAGGTTCCGGACGTCGATCCCCGCATGGCTGTCATCGAAACGGACAAAGGTGCGGTCCGCCACGATCCGGACGTGGTCCCGGGTATTCACCAGCCCGCGAATCTTGGACAGGCTCCAGCGCAGGGAGCCTCGCGGATCGTCGGGGATTTCCCACAACAGTTCACAGAGGGTTTCCCGGCGAAACGGCCGGGGATTCATGGCCAGGTAGGCCAGCAGGGCACGGGTCTTGCGGGATGGTGGCAGTGGCAAGACCTCGCCTTCCCGAATCACCGCCAGGTCGCCGAGAAAACGAAGTTCCAGTTGTGCCTCTGCCATCCCAGCCTGTCCCTTGGTTTCTATCGGATGCAGAACCGTTTGTATTTTACGCCCTCTTGCGTGAAAGCGGTAATCCCGTAAGGGTTTGCAGCCCTTGCAGACAACCGCAGAAAAAGGGGTCCACCTGATGGTTTCCGGGCAAATGGAAAATACCACGGTGATTTAAACGCTGGCTTCATCGCCGGGACCCTATTCTCACCCTGAAGACAACATCAGGAACGAGACGGGAGCCCCCATGGCACGCTACGACAATATCCTCGAAACCATCGGCAATACGCCCCTGGTGAGACTCAACGAACTGGCTCCGGCGGGCGTAAACGTCTATGTCAAGGTGGAAGCCTTCAACCCCATGGGGTCGATCAAGGACCGCATGGCCCTGGCGGTTATCGAGGACGCGGAGAAAACCGGCCGGCTCAGGCCGGGACAGACGGTGATCGAGGCCACCAGCGGCAATACCGGTATCGGCCTGGCCATGGTCTGTGCCCGCAAGGGTTATCCCCTGGTGGTCACCATGGCGGAGAACTTCAGCGTGGAGCGACGCAAGCTGTTGCGCTTTCTGGGCGCCAGGGTGGTACTGACGCCCGCCGCCGAAAAAGGCACCGGCATGCTGGCCAAGGCGGAAGAACTGGCGAAAAAACACGGCTGGTTCCTGTGCCGGCAGTTCGACAACGAGGCCAATGCCGATATTCACAGCCGTACCACGGCCGTGGAGATTCTCCGGGATTTCGGGAGCGAGCCCCTCCATTACTGGGTTTCCGGCTTCGGCACCGGGGGCACCCTTAAAGGCGTGGCCCGTCGCCTGAAACAGGACAGCCCGGAAACCCGGATTGTGGTGGCCGAACCGGACAATTCCCGGATTCTCGGCAGTGGTATTCCCCAGCCCAGGAACACAGACGGCTCGCCAAGCGCCAGCCATCCCCACTTCAGGCCCCACCTGATGCAGGGCTGGAGCCCGGATTTTATCTCCACACTGGCGGAGGATGCGGTCAGTGACGGGCTGGTCGACGAGATCGTGCCGGTCTCCGGCGACGACGCCCTCAGACTCGCCCGTGAACTGGCCAGGCGGGAGGGGATTTTCGCGGGCATCTCCAGCGGCGCCACCCTGGCCGGCGCCCTGGCGGTTGCCGAGCGCGCCGCGCCGGGCAGCAATATTGTCTGCATGCTCACGGATACCGGCGAAAGGTACCTGTCCACCCCACTGTTCGGCGATATCGGCGAAGCCATGACAGAGGAGGAGCTGGCGCTCTCCGAATCCACTTCCAACTATCGCTTTGATACCACCCCGGCCGCACCGCCGGCCGCCCGCACACCGAAACCGGCCCGGGAGGCGGCTGCTTTTGTGGAACAGGTGGTCAGCGAAGAGCCGGTAGTAATGTTCGCTCTGGAATGGTGCGAGTTCTGCTGGGCGGTGCGCAAGCTGTTCGAACGCCTGGCGATCCCCTACCGCAGCATCGACCTGGACTCCGTAGCCTACCAGCAGGATAACCGGGGCGGAAAAATCCGCGCCGTGCTTGGGCAACGCACCGGTTCGCCCACCATTCCGCAGATCTTTATCGGCGGCGAACATATGGGTGGCTGCAGCGAGGTTTTCGAGGCCTTCGACAACGCCACCCTGGCGGACAAGCTGGCCGGTTGCGGCATCCCGGTCAGCGTACCGGCGCACTTTGCGCCGCGGGAACTGCTGCCCCAATGGGTCCAACCGAGAAAAACCGCCTGAGGGCGAACGCCATGAACAGCAAGCAGATCCCCGTTATTTCCATCGGCCACCTGCACCAGCCGCAGACACTGCAACGGCTGGATCTGGCCTGCCGGCACTGGGGGTTCTTTCAGGTGGTGGATCACGGTATCCCCGATCCCGTTATCCGGAAATTGCGGGAGCAGATGCACCACTTTTTTGCCCTGCCCCGGGCCGACAAGCGGTCCCTTTCCCGCACGGCCACCAACCCCTGGGGCTTTTATGACCGGGAACTGACCAAGAACACCCGCGACTGGAAGGAGATCTACGATTACGGCCCCGCTGACGGCAACCAGTTGATACCGCAATGGCCACAGGCCCTGCCCGACTTCAGGCCCGCGGTTACCGCCTATTACAGTGCCTGCGAAAAACTGGCGTTCCGCCTTCTGTCGGCCATTGCCGTCAATCTGGGTATGGCGGCCAACGACCTGGACCGCTTTTTCCAGCAACACTCCAGCTTCCTGCGCCTGAACTACTACCCCCGGTGCCCCCGGCCGACCCGCCCCGAGGGTGTTGCCGTGCCGACTTCCGGGCATCTGGGCATCAACCACCATACCGATGCCGGGGCCCTCACCCTGCTCTGGCAGGACAGGCAGCCCGGCCTCGAAGTGTTCAGGGAAGATAACTGGCACCTGGTGGCGCCCCGCGCCGACGCCCTGGTGGTCAATATCGGCGATATCGTGCAGGTCTGGTCCAACGACCGCTACCGGGCGGCTTTGCACCGAGTGATCGCCAATCCGGCGCGGGAGCGCTACAGCGCCCCGTTCTTTTTCAATCCGGCCTACAGTGCCGATTACCAGCCCCTCCCTGCCACTACTGGCGCGCAGAACCCCGCCCGTTACCGGCGGATTAACTGGGGCGATTTCCGCGCCCGGCGCGCCGCGGGGGACTACGCCGATCATGGCGAGGAAGTACAGATCGGCCACTACCGAACGGATACAACCGACAGGTGATCGTTATGGATACCAGGGACAAGCATCTCCAGCGCCATATGCAAAAACGCAAGTCACTGGCCAGCCGGTTACCGCTCGAAAAACAGCAATGCTGGGCCGGCAAATGTCAGGCCCTGGCCGCACATCAGCACCGAACCGCCTTTTACCTGATGGCCGCCCTGTGGTGTGTACAGCTTTCAAAACAACCCTGACCCCTGAGGAGGATTCCGGCATGGCATTTATCGAAACCATCGCCCCGGCGCATGCCGGGGGAGAAGTCCGGGAAATGTATGCCCGGCAGCAGGGAAAATACGGCTATGTACCCAACTATGCGAGGGTCTTTAGCCACCGCCCGGCAATCATGACGCTTTGGGCAAAGCTGCTGTCCGGCATCAAGCGGCCAATGGACCCGGTGCGCTTCGAGCTGGTGACCTTTGCCGTGGCGCACGAACTCGGCAACTCGGCCTGCGCCCTGGCCCATGGCCGGGCACTCACCGACTTTTTTTCCGAGGAGGAAATTCTGGCCATAGCAGGCGATACTGATAACAGCCCCCTGGACGATACGAACAGGGCCATTATCGGATATGCCCGCAAACTGGCCCGTGACGCGTCAGCCATCGACGCCGACGATATTGTGCCACTGAAGGCAGCCGGACTGGACGACGGGGACATTTTTGATATTGCGGCGGCAGCGGCCGCCCGTGCGTTTTTCACCAAACTCCTGGACGGCCTGGGCGTGGCGCCGGATTTTGCCTGTTGGCGCATGGCCGAAAATTTCCGGCAGGCTTTGACCGTTGGCAGGGCTATCTCCACCGAACCCGATGAAACGCTGACTCCCGATCCGGAAACCGACAAGTCCATTCACGGCCATCAGTGCCGGACAATCCAACAGCGAGGTCTATCATGAGCGCGAATAAATCCTGCAAAGGCAGTTGTTTTTGTGGCGCGGTGCAATTCACAGTCACCGGCGAGCCGGCAGCCATGGGGTACTGCCACTGCGAATCCTGTCGACGCTGGTCAGCCGGGCCGGTCAACGCCTTTACCTTGTGGAACCCCAGTGCTGTAACCATCACCGAAGGTGTCGACAATATAGGCAGTTACAGCAAGACACCGCAGAGCCACCGCAAGTGGTGCAAAACCTGTGGGGGCCATATTTTTACCGAGCATCCCACCTGGAACCTGACCGATGTCTATGCGGCCACAATACCGGACTTTGCCTTCAAGCCCGGGGTTCATGTGAACTATCAGGAGGCTGTGCTGCGTATTCACGACGGGGTGGAAAAATTCAGGGACGTACCGGCGGAAATGGGAGGTTCCGGCCAGAATATGGCCGAATAGCCTCCGGCTCACCGCCAGGCCTCAGGGTTCGCCGTAACCGCCGCCACCCGGTGTTTCGATGACAAAAACATCCCCGGGGTCCACACGAACCTCGGCCTGGCTGCCCAGTTCCTCGACGGTGCCGTCCGCGCGTTCCACCCAATTGCGGCCGACCGCACCATTGCCGCCACCGGCCAGCCCGTAGGGGGGCACCTTGCGGCGGTTGGCGAGAATACCGGCGGTCATGGCTTCCCCGAAGCGCAGGCGGCGCACCACGCCGTTGCCGCCCCGGTGGCGACCGGCGCCGCCGGAGCCCCGGCGGATGGCGAAGCGTTCCAGGGTGACGGGGAAACGCCATTCCAGCACTTCCGGATCGGTGAGGCGGGAATTGGTCATA
The DNA here is from genome assembly GCA_002388905.1 of Cellvibrionales bacterium UBA4495. GTDB lineage: Bacteria > Pseudomonadota > Gammaproteobacteria > Pseudomonadales > Porticoccaceae > DGNJ01. The sequence goes on along the minus strand of DGNJ01000058.1, from coordinate 60,288 downwards.
TGGGTGTGGACGGCAT
>DGNJ01000058.1:29940-60234 GCA_002388905.1 Cellvibrionales bacterium UBA4495 | reverse complement strand
CATGGTGCCCTGGCTGGCGGCCATGGTGCCCAGGGCACCGTAGAGGGCGTCCACCACCACCTGTGAGGTTTCCACGTTGCCCGCCACCACCGCCGCCGGATACAACGGGTTCAACAGGGAACCCGCCGGGATGCGGATATCCAGGGGCTTGAGGCAACCGCTGTTGAGGGGAATGTCGTCGCCCACCAGGGTGCGGAAAACATAGAGCACCGCCGCCTTGCACACCGCGGCGGGGGCATTGAAGTTGCCCGGGTGCTGGGGGCTGGTGCCGGCGAAATCCACGGTGGCGCGGCGGCGCTGCCTGTCCACCCGGATGCTGACCTGGACGGCGCTGCCGTCGTCCATCTGGCAGCGAAAGTCACCGTCATGGAGGGCGTCCAGCACCCGCCGCACCGCTTCCTCGGCGTTGTCCTGGACATGGCCCATGTAGGCCTGCACCACGTCCAGGCCGAAGTGATCCACCATGCGACGGATTTCCTGCACCCCTTTCTCGCAGGCGGCGAGCTGGGCGTGGAAATCGGCGATATTCTGGTCGATATTACGGGCCGGGTACGGACCGCCGGCCAGCAGGGATCGTACCTCACCCTCGAGAAAGCGCCCCCGGTCCACCACCTGGATATTGTCGATCAGCACGCCTTCTTCCTCGACGGTGCGGCTCAGGGGCGGCATGGAACCGGGGGTAATGCCGCCGATATCCGCATGGTGGCCCCGGGTGGCCACGTAGAACGGCACCTCGCCGCCCTGGAATACCGGCTTGATCACGGTGATGTCCGGCAGATGGGTACCGCCGTTGTAGGGGGCGTTGAGCATATAGGCGTCCCCTTCCTTCATGCTGCCGCCATACTGGCGGATCACCGATTTGATGCTCTCGCTCATGGAGCCCAGGTGCACGGGCACATGGGGGGCATTGGCCACCAGCTCGCCGTGCCGGTCGAACAGGGCGCAGGAGAAATCCAGCCGCTCCTTGATGTTGACGGACACGGCGGTGTTCTCCAGCACCGCCCCCATCTGCTCGGCGATGGACATAAAGAGGTTGTTGAAGATCTCCAGCATCACCGGGTCCACCGTCGTGCCGATGGCCCTGCCCCCGGCCAGGGCCTCCACCCGGTGCAGCAGCAACTGGCCGTAGGGGTCCATGCGCGCCTCCCAGTCCGGCTCCACCACCAGGGTGCCGTTGGCCTCGACGACGATCGCCGGCCCCGCCACCCGTTCCCCCGGGCGCAGCCGGTCGCGATCATGGACGGGCGCCCGGCGGTGTTCCCCGGCCATCACCAGCTCGATGTCGGCGACGGCGGGAATATCCGCGCCGGGCCGGGGAACACCCCGACCCGCCGCCTTTTCCGGGGCGATATCGCTGGCGCCGATCACTTCCACCAGCACCGCCTCCACAACCAGGGGCTTGTCGGGGCTGGCAAAGCCAAACTGCTTGCGGTGGGCGTCGTCGAAGGATTGCCGGATTGCCGCAACCGTGTCGAAGGGCACGGTCAGGGCGGTGTCGCTGCCGGCGTATTTAACCTGCAACCGCCGCTCGGCCCGGGTATGCTCCGCCGTCACCCGCTGCTCGGCCATCTCCCGGCGGCCGTCTTCCGCCAGTTCGTCCAGCAGGGCTTGAAGGCGGGGTAGCAGCTCGTCCCCCAGGGGTTCCTCCACCGCCCGCTGGCGCATCAGCCGCACATCCGCAAGGCCGATACCGTAGGCGGAAAGTACGCCGCTGTAGGGATGGAGCAGCACCCATTCCATGCCCAGGGCGTCCGCCACCGCACAGGCGTGCTGGCCGCCGGCGCCGCCAAAGCAGTTGAGCACATAGCCGGCGATATCGTGGCCACGCTGCACGGAGATGCGCTTGATGGCGTTGGCCATATTCTCCACGGCAATGGCCAGAAAGCCTTCAGCCACTTCCTCCGGGGTGCGCCTGTCGCCGGTCTCCCGGTGAATGCGCGCCGCCAGCGCGGCAAACTTCTCCCGCACCACTTCCCTGTCCAGGGGCTGGTCGGCATCGGGGCCGAATACCCGGGGGAAAAAATCCGGCTGGATTCTGCCCAGCATCAGGTTGCAGTCGGTGACCGTCAGGGGGCCGCCCCGGCGGTAGCAGGCGGGGCCGGGATCGGCGCCGGCGGAATCCGGGCCCACCCGGTAGCGGGCACCGTCGAAATGGAGGATGGAACCGCCGCCGGCGGCGACGGTGTGGATCAGCATCATGGGGGCACGGATACGGGCCCCGGCCACTTCCGACTCGAAAGTGCGCTCATATTCGCCATCGTAATGGCTGACATCCGTGGAGGTGCCGCCCATATCGAAGCCGATGACCTGATCGAAGCCCGCCAACCCCGCCGTGTGGACCATGCTCACCACGCCGCCGGCGGGACCGGAGAGAATGGCGTCCTTGCCCTGGAAAAAATGCGCATCCGTCAGCCCGCCGTGGGATTGCATAAAGATCAGCCGGGTGTCTCCCAGTTCGCCGGCCACCCGGTCCACATAGCGGCNNGTCTCGATGTTGAGCGCGTCGGCGACCTGGCGGACATAGCGCGCCAGGATCGGGGAGAGATAGGCGTCCACCACGGTGGTGTCCCCCCGGCTCACCAGCTTCATCAGCGGGCTGGCCTCGCTGCTCACCGATATCTGGGTAAAACCGGTCTCCCGGGCGATGGCGGCAATGGCCCGCTCGTGGTCGGGATAGCGGTAACCGTGGAGCAGGCAGATGGCCAGGGCGCGAAAACCCTGCTGGTAGAGCTGTTGCAGATCGCGCCGTATCCTTGCCTCGTCCAGGGGCGCCAGCACCTCCCCGTGGGCGCTCAGGCGCTCCCGGGCCTCGACAACCCGGCTGTAGAGCATCTCCGGCAAGCGGATATGGAGGTCGAAAATCCGCGGGCGGGCCTGGTAGCCGATGCGCAGGGCGTCGCCAAAACCCTCGGTGATCACCAGCACCGTGGCATCCCCCTTGCGTTCCAGCAAGGCGTTGGTGGCGACGGTGGTGCCCATTTTGACGGCGCGGATACGCTCGGCGGGGATGGGCGCGCCGGCGTCCACACCCAGCAGTACCCGGATACCCTGCAGGGCCGCGTCCCGGTACTGCTGGGGGTTCTCGGAAAGCAGCTTGTGGGTCACCAGTTCGCCGTCGGGCCGGCGCGCGACGATATCGGTAAAGGTGCCGCCCCGGTCGATCCAGAAGTCCCAGGTGCCTGTGTCCGTGTTCTGCTGTGCCATGGGAATCACTTGAAACCTGTTAGCGGGTAAATGCCTGCGAAGGCGACAATTATATCGATTGTCCAGCGACCATGTGCATTGGGACTATCGAACCAGGCCGTGGCAGGGCCCGGGAACCCCGCGTAGACAGCACCTTAGCGACGCCCGGCGATACCGGTGCCGGAAATGCCAAATTGTCAGGGAAGCACCCGCTTCCCTATAATCGACGCACTGCCCCGGAAGCCATTATGACTCGACCCACGCAAGCGCTGATCAACCTCGATGCCCTGCGCCACAACTTCCGCCTCGCCCAGTCACTGGCCCCCGCCTCCCAGACCCTGGCGGTGATCAAGGCCGACGGCTACGGCCACGGTGCCCTGGCCGTGGCGAGAGCCCTGGAAAGCCAGGCTCCGGCCCTGGCCGTGGCTTCCGTGGACGAGGCCCTGACGCTGCGCGAGGCCGGTATCGCACTGCCTGTTCTGCTGCTGGAGGGCCCCTTCTCGAGGACCGACGTGGAGCAGGCGGGACGCCACGGTTTCTGGCTGATGGTGGAGAACGGCGTCCAGGCGGAAGCGGTAGCGGAGGCGCGGCTGCAGGCGCCGGTCCGGGTGTGGTTGAAGGTGGATACCGGCATGCACCGGCTCGGCGCGACCCCGGCATCGGTGCCCGACATTTACCGGATTCTGCGGGACAGCGGCAAGGTCGAGGACGAAATCGTGTTTGCCACCCACCTGGCCTGCGCCGACGAACTGGACAACCCCTTCACCCACCGGCAAGTGGAGCTTCTCCGCGAGCTGGCGAGGCCCTTCGGCGCACCGCTCAGTATTGCCAACTCCCCCGGTCTGCTGGCCTGGGAAGCGACCCGGGCCCGGTGGAACCGACCGGGTTTCATGCTTTACGGCAATTCCCCCTTTACCGTGCCACACGCCGAGGCGGACCGGCTGAGGCCGGTGATGACGTTCAGTTCCCGGGTAATATCCGTACGCCGGATACCCGCCGGCGACCGGGTGGGCTACGGCGGCGACTGGCAGGCCCGACGTTCCTCCCTGATTGCCACTATCCCCGCAGGCTACGGCGACGGCTATCCCCGCACCGCGCCCTCGGGCACACCGGTGCTGGTGGCGGGCCACCGGGCACCCCTGGCGGGCCGGGTTTCCATGGACCTGATTACCGTGGACGTCACCGACCTGGACGACGTGGGTATCGGTTCAGACGTGGAATTGTGGGGCGAACACCTCAGCGTCAACGAGGTGGCGGCCGGGGCAGGCACCATTGGCTACGAATTGCTGGCGCGGATGCCGGCGCGGGTGCCCAGGGTGTATAATCAGGAGCCGGCCGAATGACCGTCGAATCGAGGTTATTGCCCCCGCCGGCGACAGCCCGTTCTCAGACCGCCTGCCGCGCCTTTTCCTCGCGCAGGCGGTTGCGCACATCCATCAGCATTTTGCCGAAATAGTTGTTCCCCCGCTGATCCCGGCCGCAACCCCAGTAATGGTCGTAAAGGCTGTTCTCGACGATGGTCAGTTCGCCGGTGGCGAGCAATTCGTCCCGCACCTCGGGGTGGGTCAGGCATTTGATATAGGTGGCCCGGGTCATGAGTACCCGCCGGAGTTTTTTCCAGTCCCGGCGGATTTTCCAGAAGCGCCGACGGGCAATCTTCTGGGCCAGCCGGGGGTGGGGCGCGTCGCGAATGGCCTCGCGGATCCGGCGGTCACGGAACTTCATGGCCTGGAAGTAATGCTCCACGGAAGGCCAGGTATCGCCGTCCAGCTCGAAGGCGTGGCGGGAAAAAGCCGCCAGGGGATGGAGCGCATCGGTGCGACTGAGGAGATAGGCGTCCTCCGGCACCTTCGATGAAAGAGAACTCATAGCGCCAGATACCATCTCTCACAACTAATCACAATCTCGTCAGTCCCCCCGATCGGCCAGTGCGTCCCGATAGCACTCGGCCATTTCCGCATCAAAGCAGCAAAAAACGACCTTTTCAATGCCGCTGGCGGATTTCACGGCATCGCCAACCGTGCTCACGGCTATGTCGACGGCCCGCTCCATGGGAAAGCCATAAACGCCGCAACTGATGGCGGGAAAGGCGATACTGGCCACGTCGCGCTCGCCGGCCTCCCGGATGGCATTCCGGTAGCAGGCGGCCAGTTGCTGGTCCTCGCCGTGGGCGCCGTCGCGCCACACCGGCCCCACGGCGTGGAAAATATACTTTGCAGGCAGGTCGAAGCCTTCGGTGACCCGTACCTCACCGGTGGGGCAGCCACCGATCTGGCGGCAGGCCTTCTGCAATTTCTCCTTGCCGGCGGCCCGGTGAATGGCGCCGTCCACGCCGCCACCGCCGGCCAGCTTCTTGTTGGCCGCATTAACCACGGCATCCACCTTCAACCTGGTGATATCGCCGTCCACCACTTCCAGCTTTGTTCCGGCCATGACGGGTCCTCCTCAATCGCTCAGGGAAAAAGGTGTGAAACGGGTACCCACATCATAGACATCCACCTGCTCCCGATGTTTCAGGAAGCGTACCACCGCATAGGTAAAGGGTGTCATCAGGGCCTCGAAAACCGTCTTGAAGGCGAAATTGAAAGCGATCACCGCCACCAGGCTCTCCCCGGACCAGACGCCCCAGAAGGCGATGGGATAGAAAATCAGGCTGTCCACGCCCTGCCCGGCCAGGGTGGAACCGATGGTCCGGGTCCAGAGATAGCGCCCTCCGGTCAGAATCTTCATTTTGGCCATGACATAGGAATTGACGAAATCCCCGGCCCAGTAGGCGACCATGGAGGCCGCCACAATCCGGTAGGTATTGCCGAAAACGATTTCCAGCGCCGGCTGCAAAACCGCGTTGAAAGGCTCGCCGGGCGCGGGCGGCAAGTGGATGATAATCGCCGACATGGCCGTGGCGAAGATCATGGCGAAAAAGCCCATCCAGATAACCCGGCGGGTGCGGGCATACCCGTAGACCTCGGTGAGGATGTCACCGAAGATATAGCCAATGGGGAAGAACAGGTTGCCGGCCCCAAAAGCCAGGGTGGACCCCACCACCGGCAGGCTGAAGGGCAGCGACAGTTCGCAGATTTTGGCCGGGCCGATCAGGTTGGAGCACAGCAGCACCGTCACGAAGGACGCCATGATCAGGTCGTAATAGCGGAAACGGCGGTGGTGGGTGCCGGTCTGCGGCTGACTGTCGATGGCCCCGGTGTCCATGGCCGTTCGGCCCTAGTCGGGCCGGTAAACCTCGGCATTCTGGCCGATGTGGTACAGGCCCTCGCCACCGTCGACGAAGAGTATCTGCCCGGTTATGAAGTCGTTGTCGAGGATATACCCCAGGGCCCGGCACAAATGGTCGGTCTCGCCCTGGCGCTTGAGCGGAATACCGCGCACCCGCCAATCGATATAGTCGGCGGTACGGTTGCTGCCCGGCAGGATGACCCCCGGCGCGATACCGTTGACCCGAATGCGCGGGGCGAATTCCATCGCGGTCATCCGCGTCAGTTCCGCCAGGGCTTTCTTGGCGGACAGGTAGGCGCCGTACTGGTACTGCTGGAAGGCGATCTTGTTGTCGATGATATTGATGATATTGCCGGCGCCGATACGCCGGGCGAAGGCCCCGCTCAACAGGAAGGGCGTGAAATAATTGACCTGGAATTCGGTTCTGAGCATCTCCGCCGTGGTCTCGGCCACGGGAGCGGCATTGTAGATGGAGGCACAGTTGACCAGCACGCCCAGGTGAGGAAAAACCTCCGCCACCTGCTCCACCAGTGCAGACGGGTCCTGATCAGAGAGAAAGTCGAAGCGGAAAATCTCGCAGCGGACGCCGGACTTGCGAATTTCCGTCGCCGCGTCCTCCGCGGCCCTCGCGGAACTGTTGTAATGGATGGCAATATCGTAACCCTGGCTGGCGAGGAAACGGGCGAAATCCAGCCCCACGCGAATGGCGCCACCGGTCACGAGCGCCGCTTTACTGTCAGTCATGGTGTCCCCTGGTGCAAATCGAGGGCGCAATGGCGCCGGGAATACGGGAGCCCGTCAATATAATCAATCGTGGCCGGCAACTCCAATAAACTCAGGATGACGCAGCGCAATTGTCCGGCTCCCCGCCCACTGGTAACATGACGCCATCCATTCCGCCGTGGATTCGGCATGGGAGCATCCCCCGTGCGGGGCGGCTTGACTATAGCGAAAGAACAGGAACCAGGTGAACAATGAGTAAAGAAAACTGCATTATCGTCGGCGCCAGCCACGCGGCGGCACAGGTGGCCCCCAAACTCCGCCAGGGCGGGTGGCAGGGCGGCATCTCCATTCTGGGTAATGAGTATTTCCTGCCCTATCACCGCCCGCCCCTTTCCAAGGCTTTTCTCTCGGGCGGCAAGTCGTTCGACGACATCCTGATTCGCCAGCCGGCCATCTACAAGAGCAGCAATGTGCGCATCGCCCTGGGGGTGGAGGTGACCTCCATCGACCGGGGTAACAAGACCCTGATTCTGGATGACCAGGAAGTCTTTCCCTACGACAAACTGGTCCTCACCGTGGGCGCCCGCGTACGCAGGCTCAATATTCCCGGTATCGACCTGCCCGGCGTGTTCTACCTGCGCGACATCGACGATGTCCAGCGCATCAAGCGCTACGCCGGAGCCGACCGCAAGGCGGTCATCGTCGGGGGCGGCTACATCGGCCTGGAAACCGCGGCTTCCCTGCGCCAGCTGGGCATGGAGGTCACTGTTATCGAGGCCATGCCGCGTATTCTTCAACGGGTCACGGCACCGGAAATTTCCGCGTTCTACCACCGGATCCATACCGAGGAAGGCATCAACATCCTCACCGACGTGGGTGTCGAAGCCATTGAGGGGGAAAAAGACGTGCAGTCCGTGGTCTGCAATAATGGCCAGGTCTACCCCGCCGACCTGGTGGTGGTGGGCGTGGGCATCGTGCCCAACACGGAACTGGCGGAAGAAGCGGGGCTGGAGGTGGACAACGGCATCGTGGTTGACGAATACTGCCGCACCAGCGATCACGACATCCTCGCCGCCGGCGACTGCACCTCCCACTACAACCCCATCTACGATCGACAGATTCGCCTGGAATCGGTGCAAAACGCCGTGGACCAGGCCTCGGTGGTCGCCGATACCCTGTGCGGCAATCCCAAACCCTACAACGCGCTGCCGTGGTTCTGGTCGGACCAGTTTGACCTCAAACTGCAGATCGCCGGCCTCTCCCAGGGCTACGACCAGGTGGTCGTGCGGGGCGATATTGAAAACAGCCGGTCCTTCGCCGCGTTCTACCTGAAGGACAACAAGATACTGGCTGTGGACGCCGTCAACCGGCCCCAGGAATTCATGCTGGGCAAGCGACTGATCACCCAGGGCGTTGAAGTGGACAGCTCCCAGCTCGAAGATGACAGCTTTAAGCTGAAAGACTTACTCTAATCGGAATTTCCAGGGAGATTTACCATGGCATTGGTTAAATACATCGAATTCGACGGCACTGCCCACGACATCCACGTGGAGGACGGCACTACCGTCATGCAGGGCGCGGTCAACAATATGGTCAACGGCATTATTGCCGACTGCGGGGGCACCTGCAGCTGTGCCACCTGCCACTGTTATGTGGACGAGAGCTGGTTCGACAAGCTGGACCCCCCCAGCGAAACCGAACTGGATATGCTCGAATGCGTGCTCGACCCCAAGCCCAACAGCCGCCTTAGCTGCCAGATCGTCGTCACCGAGGAACTGGACGGCCTGGTGGTTCGAGTGCCCGAATCCCAGTATTGATCGGGGATTGCAGGTCCCGGCAAGGAAATAGGGCCGTTTCCCCCGCAGGCCTGCCCTCGACGTCCCCGACCCGCCCTAAGCGGCCATGACGTCAACCGGTCGTTCCGAAAAGCCGCACGTCGGCCTGTTCGTCACCTGCCCGGTGGACCTGATGCGCCCGAGTGTCGGGTTTGCCACCATTCGGCTGCTCGAGGAAGCGGGCTGCCGGGTTACCGTACCGCCCCAAAGCTGCTGTGGGCAGGTGGCCTATAACAACGGCCTGCCAGCCGACGCCCGGCGCCTGGCCTGGCAGGTTGTCGAAAGCTTCCGGGACTTCGATTACCTGGTAACCCCTTCCGGCTCCTGCGCCGCCATGCTCCGGGAACACTACCCGCCCCTGTTCGAGGGGGATTCCCGGCGCCCGGAAGTGAACGCCTTTTGCGACAAAGTCCATGAATTGACCCGTTTCCTGGTGGAGGTGGTGGATTTCCGCCCCGCCCCGGGCCCTGCGCCCCGGGAAGCGGCCTACCACGACAGCTGCGCGGGACTGCGCGAACTGGGCATACGCTCTCAGCCGCGAGACCTTCTGGCCGAGCTCGCCGAAATCCGGGAAATTCCCGGCCGCGATGTCTGCTGCGGTTTCGGCGGCACGTTCTGCACAAAGTTTCCGGCTATCGCCAACCGCATGGTCGAGGACAAGACCGACGCGGTGCGACACACGGGCGCCGAACTGCTGGTGGGAGGCGACGTCTCCTGCCTGATCCATATCGCCGGCAAGCTCAAACGACAGGAGCGACAGGACCCCGGCCTGAAACCCGTCGAGGTGCGCCATATCGCCGAAGTGCTGGCGGGCGACCTGGATACCCCCGGCATCGGCGACCCCCGGCCATGAGCGGCGCCGTTAATCACTGGCAGCCCGAAGGGGACTTTATCAGCCGTTCCGGTGCCGCCCTGAACGACCACCAACTGCGCCGGGCACTGGACCGGGCGAGCAGCGGTTTTGTCGACAAGCGCGAGGCGGCGGTGTCCGGGGTGGGCAATTTCGAGGCCATGCGGGAGCGGGCACGCCAGGTGCGTGCGAAGTCTCTGGCAGACCTGAATCTGTACCTTCGCCATTTCGAAAGCCAGGTACAGGCCGCCGGCGGCCAGGTGCACTGGGCGGAAACGGCACAGGATATGCGCGACATCGTCGTCGACCTTTGTCGCTCCCGGAATGCCCGGCTCGCCACCAAAAGCAAGTCCATGATCAGCGAGGAGGTGGACCTCAACGCCGCCCTGAAAAGCGCCGGCATCGAACCCCTGGAAACCGACCTGGGGGAGTACATCCTCCAGCTTGCCGGCGAGCGCCCCAGCCATATCGTGGCGCCGGCGGTGCACAAAAGCCGCGGCGATATCCGCAAACTCTTCGAAACACACCACGCGCTGGGAGAGCGGGATCTCTCCGAGGTAAAAGCCATCGTCGACGAGGCCCGCACCGTCATACGCGACCGCTATCTGACCGCGGATGTGGGCATCACAGGGGCCAACATGCTCATTGCCGAAACGGGCACGGCGGTAGTGGTAACCAACGAGGGCAATGCCGACCTGACAGCGACCCAGCCGCCCGTGCACATCGTCCTCGCTTCCATCGAGAAGGTCGTACCCACCTGGGACGATGCCTCGGCCATACTGCGCGTGCTGGGCCGTAGCGCCACGGGCCAGGCGATGACCACCTATACCTCGTTTTTCGCCGGTCCGGGCCGGCAAGCCGGAGCGGAATCCACGGAATTTCACGTGATATTGCTGGACAACGGCCGCAGCGACCTGCTGGACAGCGAATACCGGGAAATGCTGCACTGCATCCGCTGCGGCGCCTGCATGAACCATTGCCCGGTTTACCAGGCCGTGGGCGGTCATGCCTACGGGAGTGTTTATCCGGGGCCCATGGGCGCCGTGTTGACCCCGCTTCTGCGCGGCAACAGGGACGATTACCAGCTCGCCAATGCCAGTACCTTCTGCGGCCGCTGCGAGGCTGTCTGTCCGGTCAAGATCCCCCTGCCCGGCCTGATGCGAAAGTTGCGTAACCGGGAAAAAAGACAGCACGGCAACAAGCTCGACACGCGCCTGGTGCGCCTTTTCTGCCGGCTGGCGGCACGCCCCCGGCTTTACCGCCGCCTTACGGCCCTGGGCGTGGCCCTGTTATCCCGGCTGAGTGGTCATCGGGGCGGTTTTTCCCGCCTGCCGCTGCTGGGCCGATGGACCCGGTACCGGGACTTCCCGGCACCACCCGGCGGTACGTTCCAGGCGCAGTACCGCAACAGCGCCGCCGGAGCCCGGCCCGGAGACAAACCATGACGGCCAGGGATCGGATACTGGCGCGCATCGGCGGGCAAGACACCGAGCGCCCTGACGGCCGCGAGCTGGAGGCAGCCTTTGCCAGGCTCAAGGACACGGCGGGAGAACCGGTGCAACCGCCCGCTCCCGGCGACAATGCGCTGGACTGGTTCACTCGCAATGCCGAAAAGAGCGCCGCCCGGGTCCACCAACTCGAAAACGCCTCGTCACTTCCGGCCTGGCTCGCCGACCGCCGCCGGGACCTGGCGGAAACCGGCCCTGTTTGCCTGTGCCGGACATTTGCCGACAGTCCACTGAACTGGAGCCCGTTGCCGCTTGCCGAAGCCGCGGGCCCCAGCGGTCACTGGGGGCTGGCAAAAGCCGGGGCGGCCATTGCCGAGACCGGCACCGTGGCGGTCTCCAGCATCACCTGCAGCGCCCGCCTCCTGTTCCTGGTGGAACACCTGGTGCTGGTTGTCGAAAGAAAGGACCTGCTCTGGTACCTGGAAGATCTCCCGCACCACTGGCCGGCCATGGCCGACACACCCCGGGCAATCCACCTGATTACCGGCCCCTCCCGCACCGCCGATGTGGAGCAGACCATCCAGCTTGGTGCCCATGGCCCCCGCCAGGTGGATTGCGTTATTCTCGATCACCAGTAACAAATTGCTACCGGTTGTGCACGAGCGAGCGTGAATATTCGCGGGCAATTGGCGTCTAGCCGTCCACCCGTTGGGGAAGCTGGCGAAAGCAGTGGACGCCAAACCGGAACAGAATGGCGGTTTGGCGTTCGCGCTGCCCGTCCTTGTCTAGACTAGGTCTGTTGTCTTTCTTCAATCACCTTGACTCTGGCACGAATATCATTGAGGACCAGAAACGCGCCAAAGAAAACGGCACCAAAGATTGCCGATGAAATAAGACCGCCTATCGCACCCAAAAAGCCTCCGGCTTGCCAACCACCAATTAACCCGGCAATAAGAATAAGCCAGAGCCCGATTTCAAGGAGCACCGTGTAAAGATTTACGACGATTTTTGATAACATGATTATTTCCTCTTTTTGATGTCCCCTGGTTAGAGTTTCCGTGTAAGCATCAGAGGGGACAAATGAAGCTTAACGCCTACAGCAGCGGCGCGGATATTGGCGTCCGCTGCCTGTATTTGTTATGTTTTTTCGTAGATTAACTTGCTTCCTGATTGCAGGTACCTGTGGATGTTTGGTGTCCCTTCTTCACCCGCATAGCATTGAATGTCAATTACCCATGGACACCCAGAAGTCATGGCATCTCTGAACTTCTCCTCTGTTGCGCACCACAGCGAAAAATGATCTTCGCAGGCGCCCAGGCCTTGTCCCGCAATCCATTCAACCTCTACTGCAATGTCCAAATCGCTATCTGGGCTATGGTCCATTCTATAGCGGCTGCCAAATAACCACAGTCTCTTAATGACCGGGGTGCTGGCTGCTATTTCCTGTAGTCTATTAAGTTCACTCTCCAAAAGCTCGCTATTCAAGACCTAGTGGCCCTCCACAAGCGACATCGTTTCCTTTACCTACGCCCGTACTTTTACATCCAGTAGCCAGACCGCCACATGCAGCATCATTCCCAGCTCCCACGCCAGTCGCAACACATTCGGTCGCCATACCCCCGCATGCTGCGTCATTGCCAGCGCCAACTCCAGTCGTTTCGCAGACCGTGGCTAAGCCACCGCATGCGACATCGTTGCCAGCACCTACTCCTGTCGTAACACATTCTGTCGCGCGCCCACCGCATGATGCCGTATTCCCAGCACCAACGCCGGTCGTATCACAACTAGTCGATCCAGCTAACTCATGAGAAGATGAAAAGTGAGTCGTAAAAAATAGCACCAAAAATATGCTAATTTGTTTAACCTTCAAAATTAAGCCTCCTAGCAAATGCAGCTAGCTCAAAATGAAACATAACGCCCCAATTTGCTGCACAGCAAGCGTTTTGATGCCTGTTTTTCAAAGCCGACGCTTGCTGTGTCGGCCAACATTGAATTGTTAGGCACCCTCCGCACCACAAATTTTTCTGTGAATATCAATCAATGTATCAACGAACTCCAGGCAGTCCTCACTAAAAAATTCTCGGGACTTGTTGATACGAAAGGGGTCAAACAACTTGTGCAATGCCTGTTCTAATTCAGAGTAGCTGGCTGTTTCGATTTCCTGAATTACACGGAAGCGGTAGGGAACGCTTGTATTGTAGAGTTGATTAATTCTAGCTTGAACAGGGCCTGTCGTGATACCGATTTTTACGATCTCCTTCCCGTTCTTTGTAAAGAGGTTAGTGCCGAGGAGATATAGCGTCCCCTGACCTTTTTCCAACTTTTCTAGGTTTTCGGCAGCTATCGTATCTTCAACATCTTCCTCGCTCTCTAGCATAGGTGAACATTCACCCGCGAGGCTCAATCTCATCGGCTTCTCTGAGCGGTCAGAGTAGATGTCGGTTGCATTTCGCTGCACTACATAAATCTGCGCAAGTAGCGCGTGGTCTAAATCTTTGTAATGGCCCTTATCGACATTTCTTCGATGCGAAGCTGTTCCATAGAGATCTGGGTAGTTGGCCTTAATCAAGTCACGCAGTTCTTGCGGCGTAAGTCCTTCGGGCTTGCCGGATAATAGGGTTCGAATAGCGTCGCGGAATTTCATAGGTTGCCTAACGCCCGCAGCAGGGCGACAAACTAAAGCGAAGCGACGGTTTGTCGTTCTCGCTTCCTGCTTTTGTTAAGAGTTTTGTTTAAGGAGCAGTGATTCCGTAAAAAATGCACCGAAATCAGTATGCTTTTTAAGCAGATAATTAAGGGTGAGATTGTGCTTGAGTCTTTTCTTTTTGTATGAGTCTGAGTCCCAGGCAACACATACAAATGAAAGCGTTCGTGCGAAGTTTTCGTCATAACCATCTTCCTGAAACAATACCTGAATTCCTTGCCTTGAATTGTGAATCTTTGCCTTTATGTGTGCAATTTGATCGGAGTCTTCTCGACCAATATTTCTCAAGACAAATTCACGAGCAAATCTATTGCAAGCCCAGTCAATCTCATCTTCTGTCGGTTCTCCACTTTTGGCTATGTAATTCCTGGCAATTCCAACACGCTGTTTCACCATTGCATCGAATTGCGAATCGTCCCATTTTTTAAGCAAAGTTCTGATCATGACCGGCTCTTAACTCCAGTTTATGAGGTCAACGACCTCATAATAATTATTAAAAGGTAGACCTTTTATTAAATATCCCTTTACCCAAATTCGGCATAATCTGTTGATTTTGGAGAAATTAAAAATAGATCGAAAAGGCCTCCGAAGAATAAAAGGCAAATGACCACTTATTTTTGGCTTGATTTGGCCCTGGAGGCTCAGCCACTGTATACTTGAACAGTCCTCGGGAAAGGGAGTTCCGATATGCCTTCATCGCCATTCCTTCGGTCAATTTCGGATTATATGCGGGTCCGTGGCTACAGCTTGCGGACAATAAAGTCGTATCTGTACTGGATCAGGTACTTTATCCTTTTCAATAACAAAAATCACCCCGGGGAGATCGGTGCGAGGCAAGTCGAGGCCTTTCTCACCTATCTCGCGGTGGATCGCCATGTGTCACCTTCGACGCAATCAGCGGCACTGAATGCAGTCGCTTTTCTCTACAACAGGTTCCTGGACCAGCCGCTCGGCGATATGGGTCAGTTTTCACGACCGACCCGGCAAAGAAAGCTTCCTGTTGTCCTCACAACCGCCGAAATGACGGGTCTGCTTGACAATTTGAGCGGCGTTCGTTCGCGACTCACCTCCTCCAGGCCGGGACGGACCTCCGCACGGTTCAGTCGCAACTCGGCCATGCCGACGTCAAGACGACCGAGATCTATACCCATGTGCTCAGACAGGGCGCCGACGGGGTGAGAAGCCCATTGAGCAACCTCTGAATCAATACGCAAGGTTTGGCACTACCTCTTCTATTCCGGTTGTCTTCCCGAAGACAGGTACCCATCAGCAACGGGATTTCAGCCCTGATGCCGAAGTGCTTGGCCGAGCGATTGCCCTGCGGGTTGGGAGAGATTGTGAGCTGCCGGGCAATGCCGGGAGCGCCCCTCAGGCTTTGTGACAGGCTGAAATTCCGTCGGCGGACGGGGAGGCAGGCACTATTGAGCTGTGATCTGGTTGCGTTTTGCATGATACATACGCTCGTCCGCATGCCTGATCAGTTGTTCCTGGGTTTGCCCATGGTCCGGGTAGATGGCGGCACCGATGCTGGCCGATATCTGCAGGTTATATTCACCCAATTCATACGGAAGCCTGATCGCGGCCTGGATTTTCTCCATCACGGTATCGACGGATCTGGCGCCCTGAATATTTGTTATCAGCACGGAAAATTCGTCGCCTCCCATGCGGGCGACGGTGTCCGATTCCCTTACACATCCGGAAAGTCGCCGCGAAAGTTCGCACAGCAAGCGATCACCAGCCTGGTGACCATATCTGTCATTCACTTCCTTGAACTCATCCATATCCAGGTACAGCAAGGCCACTTTTTCCCGTTCCCGGCGGGCTGTCTTAAGAGCCATCTCGAACCGGTCGTGAAAAAGCATGCGGTTAGGCAGGTCGGTCAACGGGTCATGGCTGGCACTGTGTTGTAATCGAGTCTCGGCCTGCTTCCTTTCGATGGTGATGGCAACCTGGGTGGAAACGAATTGAAGAAGCTCCCTGTCCTTGTCGGTATAGGGCGTGCCTGCGGCACGGCGTGCCATAACGAGAGCGCCTACAACCCCTTCCGGTGATATGAGCGGCACGCCCAGCCACTGCCGATACCCCCCGGTTCCAGGCAGTTCAGGAAACTGGCCGGCCACCACACTGGTGTTCGAGAGCAAAAGCGTCTGTCCCGAATGTATCACCCTGGCAAGAGAAGACCCGCTATCCAGTCGATGTGGTTCGAGTTGCCGGGGCAGTTCCCCGCTGATGTGCGGGAAAGACAGGGTGTTGCTTTTTTCATCGTACCGGGCCGTGAAAAACAGGTCCGAGGGAAGCAGGCCGCCTATGATGCGATTAATATGGCGGTATAGCGCGTCCATATTTTCAGCATCGTGCGCGGCTTCGGAAATCTCGTACAGTCCTCTCTGCTTTCGCTCGGCGTGCTTGAGATCGGTGATGTCACGGGCAACCGCAAAACGAAGGCGGTCTGTTTCGGACCAGCGCGCCGACCACATGATATCCACTATCCGGCCATCCTTGCGAACGTAGCGGTTCTCAAAATGCATGTGGGATCGCCCGCTCATGACCCTGGCCGCGGCTTCAAGCGTCCGCTCACGGTCTTCCGGCAGAACAAGCTCGATCATTTTCCGGCCAAGCAACTCCTCCTGTGTGTAGCCCAGAAGATTCTCGCAGGATGCACTCAGGAATACGAACCGGCCCTCGGCATCGACCACGCAAACCGTGTCGAGCAGGAGATCCATCACCTTATCCAGAATGAGGCGGGTCGTTACGGGCATAACTGATAACCAGTGCTTCGAACAACGCCTCGGAAGGCCGGTGGAAAAGGTTTATACAAAGGGAAACCCTCGAAAGCCTGTTTCATTCTGTCATCAACCGCAGGATGAGCCGGCTAATGACTACCCCGAAATTCACGCATGGATGCCACCGCGAGGATTTGACTGAAGGCAATCACCTTGCCGGCAAGTGATGGTGCTCCCTCCCGTTTAACCAGGCAGTCGTCCCTGCCAGCCCCGCGATGCTTTTTGTCCTCGCTGCAATAGAGAACTAACCCCAACCCTTATTATGTGGAATGGCCGCATAGTGTACAATAATCGTTGAATTTTCCGCCCTCTCCCTCCTGTATGGAACAAACCCAAACCCCGCTGTTCGGCTACCGCAAGTACTGGGCCGAGTGCTTCGGGCCCGCGCCGTTCCTGCCCACCAGCCGCGAGGAAATGGAACGCCTGGGCTGGGACAGTTGCGACATCATTATCGTCACCGGGGATGCCTATGTGGATCATCCCAGCTTCGGCATGGCGGTGATCGGCCGTGTGCTGGAGGCCCAGGGGTTTCGGGTGGGCATCATCCCCCAGCCGGACTGGACCAGCGCCGAGGATTTCCGCATCCTGGGCAGGCCCAATCTCTTCTTCGGGGTGACGGCGGGCAACATGGATTCCATGATCAACCGCTACACCGCCGACCACAAGGTGAGGAAGGACGACGCCTACACCCCCGGCAATATCGGCGGCAAGCGGCCGGACCGGGCGGTAACGGTCTATGCCCAGCGGGCGCGGGAGGCCTTCAAGGGCGTGCCCATCGTCATCGGCAGCATCGAGGCGAGCCTGCGACGTATCGCCCACTACGATTACTGGAGCAACAAGGTCAAGCGTTCCGTGCTGCTGGACTCCAAGGCGGACATGCTGCTCTACGGCAATGCCGAACGGGCCATTGTCGAGGTGGCCCACCGGGTATCCCGGGGGGAGAGCATTCACGATATCCAGGACATTCGCGGCACGGCCTTTATCCGCAAGGAAATGCCGGCGGGCTGGCTGGAGGTGGACTCCAGCGACGTGGATACCCCGGGCGCCGTTGACAAGATCCCCACCCCCTACGAGGACACCAAAGACCTGCGGGACGGCGCCGGCAGCCAGCCCCCCTGCGCCACCGGCGAGCAGCCGGCGACGGACGTGATGGAACCCGAAGCGCGGGCCGTCAAGGTGGTGGACATGAACGAGCGCCGCCTGAAACGCCAGTACCGGGACCGCAGTTATATCCGCCTGCCCGCCTACGAACAGGTGAAAAACGACCCGGTGCTCTACGCCCATGCCTCGCGCATCCTGCATCTCGAGACCAACCCCGGCAACGCCCGGCCGCTGGTACAGCGCCACGGCAACCGGGAGGTATGGCTGAACCCGCCGCCCGTTCCCCTCACTACGGAGGAGCTGGACGCGGTGTTCGAACAGCCCTACGCCCGTGCGCCCCACCCCCGCTACGGGGACGCGAAAATTCCCGCCTGGGAAATGATCCGCTTTTCGGTGAACATCATGCGGGGCTGCTTCGGCGGCTGTACCTTCTGCTCCATTACCGAGCACGAGGGCCGGATCATCCAGAGCCGCTCCGAGGACTCCATCGCCCGGGAGGTGGAGGCCATCCGCGACAAGACCGACGGCTTCACCGGCGTCGTCTCGGACCTGGGCGGGCCCACCGCCAACATGTGGCGCCTGAACTGCAAGAGCAAGGAAATCGAGGAAAGCTGCAAGCGCCTGTCCTGCATTTTCCCGGGCATCTGCAAGAACCTCAACACGGACCAGACGCCGCTGATCCACCTCTACCGCCGGGTGCGGGAGCTGCCCGGCGTCAAGAAGGTACTGATCGCCTCCGGCCTGCGCTACGACCTGGCGGTGGAAACCCCGGAGTATGTGAAGGAGCTGGTCACCCACCACGTTGGCGGCTACCTGAAGATCGCTCCCGAGCACACGGAAACCAACACCCTCAATAAGATGATGAAACCGGGGATGGGCACCTACGACCGCTTCAAGGCGATGTTCGACCAGTACTCGAAAGAGGCGGGCAAGGAACAGTACCTGATCCCCTACTTTATCGCCGCCCACCCGGGCACCACGGACGAGGACATGATGAACCTGGCCCTGTGGCTGAAGCGCAGCGGCTTTCGCGCCGACCAGGTGCAGACCTTCTACCCTTCCCCCATGGCCTCGGCCACCGCCATGTACCACAGCGAACGCAACCCCCTGAAGCGCATCCAGCGCCACCGGGGCGAAGAGGTAAAGACCGCCAAAGGGCTGAAGGCCCGCCGCCTGCACAAAGCCTTCCTGCGCTACCATGATCCGGATAACTGGCCACTGCTGCGCGAGGCTCTCAAACGCATGGGTCGCGCCGACCTGATCGGCAACGGCAAGGAGCACTTGATCCCCCGCTTCCAGCCCCGGCACTGGAGACCAAAGGACGGCGCCAGGGGCGGCGCATTCCTTACCCAGCACACCGGCCTGCCGCCGCGGGATACCGGTTCGAGGCGCCGGAATTCCTCCGGCAAAAGGCCGGCCCACGGATCAGGGCGTGCCCGCGGCCCACGACGGCCATAGAACGACCCGGGTTCGGGAGGCTGCCGTTACCGGCGGCTGTCCAGCATGAGCCGGTAATCAGTCTCCCGCCACAGCCGCGCAGTGACCAATACCTGGAGACAGAGCAACAGGGCAAAGGACCACTCGATGGGATCCTCCCAGCGCTCCTGCACCGTGCGCCCCAGCGCCAGGGTGGCCACGTGGAAAAGCCCCAGGGCAAGAGTCCCCGCCACGATGGCGAGCATAAGCCGGATGGTCCCGGCAAAGCGGTCGCGAATTGGCGGCGTACTGTCGAGCAGGTAGGTGGCGAGCAGTTCGGCCAGGTAGGTGAAACCGAAAAACATGACAATGCCCACCCGCCGTTCGAAATCGTAGACTTCCTTGATGGAGCCCAGCAACGTCGTATAGAGAACCAGCCCGGCGCTGGCGAGCACTCCCAGGGCGGGAATGAGCCGGCACAGGCGGTAACGGCGGCAGCCCTGGTGACGCAACCACCGGTCGAAAAGCAGCCAGTAGGCGGCAAGCACCACGGCGGCGGGAATCATCAGGCCCTTGAAGACAAAGAAACCCGGCGAGGGCCGCCCGGTGGCACTGATGGAGGTGCAGTTCTGGACATAGGGCAGGCACCATTCGATCTGTCCCAGGGAGGCGCCAATCAGGTAGCACAGGTGAATGGTCAGGGCCGGCAACAGGCCCGCGACCAGGGCCAGGGGGAACAGCCTGATGCTCTCGTCCTGCATACAAACTCCCGGCACCGCCCCGGCGATGCCTCAGAAGTGATACACCACGTCCAGGCCGAAGAGACGCGGCGGCAGGGGCCACATGGCGATGGACCCGATGGCCTGGCCGATATTGCCGAAATCGCCGACGATTTCCTCGTCGGTCAGATTGCGTCCCCACAGCGCGAACTCCCAGGCGGCGTCGCTGGTCAGGAAGGTCATCCGGCCGTTCCACTGGTCGTAGCTGTCGACCACACGGACGGGGTCCTGTTCCGAAACATCGGCGCGACCGCTGCGACGCTCCCCGGAATACAGATAGTCGAGCCGGAACATGGCCTCTCCCCAGTGCCTGACGGGCGTGGTATAGACCAGGGACATATTGAACCGGTTGCGGGGCGTGCCCGCGCGGGGTTCGCCGGTAAGATCGTCCGCCGGCGTCTCGCCCACGGCGGGAATGATCTGGTAGTCGGTGTATTCCGTATCCAGGTAACTGTAACTCCCGGACAGGGTCAGGCCATCGGTAACGGCATAGGTGAAGTCCAGGTCCACGCCACTGCCCTCGGCATCGGCGTTGCGCAGGTTATAACTGGGGATGGGCGTGCCCACCAGGTCCAGCTCCTGGAGGTCATCGTACTGGTAAAAATAGACCGCGGTATTAAGGCGCAGCCGGCCATCGAGGAAATCCCCCTTCAGCCCCGCCTCGTAGTTGATCAGTTCCTCGCTGTCGTAGGATGGCCTGATGCCGGGCCCGAAATTGAGGCTGTTAAAGCCCCCGGACTTGAAGCCGGTGGACACGCCGGCATACCCCATGACCGTGTCGCTGAAGGCATAGTCCAGAACCAGCCGGCCGGACAGCGCCTCCCAGTCGTCCTCCAGTTCCTGGCTGATACAGGGCACGGGAACACCGTTCGCGAGGGGACACCCGGCGAAGCGCGCCAGATAGTCCTGTGGGTCCGTGGGTGTCTGGATAAAGAAGGCCAGGCCGAAGGGCGTGCCCAGAAAGGTATTCTGAAACCGGGTGTCGATACTGAACTCTTTTTCGTCGTAGGTGTAGCGCGCCCCCACGGACAGATTCAGCCGTTCGGTCAGCGTCCAGGTCATATCCCCGTAGATGGCGGTGCTCTCGAAGGTACCGGTGTTGGCCAGAGTTTCCACCCAGGGTACGCCGCTGGCGATTTCAGCCTGGACGCCGGGAAGGATAGCCTGCGCGCATACGCCATCCGGCACGCCGGGGCCGCAGGGCTCCAACAGCCCCGACAGGAAAGTGGCCAGGAAAATCCCGTCGACACCGGCCGCCTTGTTCTGGGCCCGGACGAAAGGCAGGAACTCCGCCAACTGGGATTCGGTCAGCAAGGGGGTGCCGGGAATGCCGGGCACGGCGCCGGCCTTGATGGCCTCCCAGCCGGCGAAGGTCTCCAGGGTACTGCGGGAAAATTCCGCCAGGGTCACCCGGTCGATGCGCTCGCGGGAATAGGAGCCGCCCAGGGTCCACTTGAAGCGGTCGTTCTCGCCGGTAAAACGGATTTCCTGGGAAAACAAATCCTCGTCACTGTCATTCAGGCTGTTGAACAGGTAATCGTTATTCGCCGAGCCATCCTCGTCCTGCCAGAAATCGCTGCTATAGCTGCGCCAGCCGGTGATAGCGGTCAGGGTAAAATCGTCGAACTCCCGGACAACCTCCAGGGATGTGGTAAAAAGCTCCCGCTCTTCCCCGTTGCGCCCGTCGATGGCGATCTCGTCGAAGGGGTCCGCTTGTGCCTGTGGCGGGGTACCGAATTGCGCGATGGCATCGGTGATGGTGGGAATCACGCCACTGAACTGGTCCTTCTCGCTGTAGGCAGCCCGCCACAGTACATTCCAGTCGTCCGAGGGCGCCCACTCCAGGGCCAGGCGCAGGCCCCTGTTATCCTCCTGGTTCTGGTCCGAGCCGGCAATGTTGTCGAGCCAGCCGTCCCGCTTGTGGCGGTAGAGGGTCAGGCGCGCCGCCATCGTGTCGGTGAGCGGCTGGTTGAACATGACTTCCAGGTCCCGCCGGCCGTGGTTGCCCACGGAGACCCTCGCGCTTCCCTCGGACTCCGGAGACGGCTCGGCGGTGATAATGTGGATGGCCCCGCCGATGGCGTTGCGCCCGAACAGGGTGCCCTGGGGGCCCTTGAGAATTTCCACCCGCTCGATATCGACCAGCGGGATTTCCGCGCCCGCGCCCCGTGCGGCGTAGATGCCATCCACGTAGACGGCCACGGTGGGGTCGGAGCCGGCGGTAAAATCGAATGTCTGGACACCCCGGATACTGTAGGTGGGCTGGGTGCCGTCGGAATTGTGCATCTCGACCCCGGAGGCGAAACGCCCCACGTCGGAGAGGTTGCGCACCCCCAGTTCCTCCAGGTTTTCACCGGAGAACGCGGAAATGGCAATGGGGACATCCTGAACACTCTCGGCCCTTTTCTGGGCGGTCACGATGATCTCCTCGATGCCCGCTCCCTGCGCCGGCCCGCAGAACAGGACGACACCTAGAAATGATACAGCGGCCGAATGCCGAGTGAATAAACGCAGTGACTCGATCATGCTTCTCTCCCTCCAGGGCCCGGCACAAACGCTCTACGACGGCGGGCGGATTTTAGTTTTTCTCGTTTCTATCTTGGCATAAATAGAGCGTTTTTCAGAGTTTTTAGCCAATGAGCGGGCGTTTTTCTTGACAGAAATCACCCGCTCCGCCGCCCGCCAAAAGGTTGCAGAGCCGATCACACACCGATAGCCTTAACAATTCCCGGGTTAAAGCCCCTCCCACGGTTTTATAGCAACATGCCCCCACTCGACGACCTTCGCCGCTTCCTGGCCCGGCACCGGAAGGTACTGGTGCTGACCGGGGCCGGCTGCAGTACCGCCTCGGCCATTCCCGACTATCGCGACGACAACGGTCAATGGAAGCGCCGACAGCCGGTTATGTACGGCGACTTCATCGCCGATGCGGCCGTCCGCAAGCGCTACTGGGGACGCAGCCTGGTGGGCTGGCAGCACTTCGCGCGGGCGACGCCCAACCCGGCCCACCGCGTGCTGGCGGCCATGGAAGCGGCCGGCACAACCGCGGGACTGATCACCCAGAATGTCGACGACCTGCACCAGCGCGCCGGCTCCCGCCAGGTTCTGGCGCTGCACGGGACCCTGGACAAAGTGCGCTGCCTTGACTGCCGAACCTGGGTCCACCGGGACGCCTTCCAGCACCGGCTGCGATCGGCCAACGCCGCCTACAGGGAACTGAGCGGGCCCGCCGCTCCGGACGGCGATGCCGACCTGGATGTCGTCGATTTCAGCGGTTTCCGGGTTCCGGATTGCATGGCCTGCGGTGGCCTGCTCAAGCCCGACGTGACCTTTTACGGGGAGTCAGTGCCCCGGGAGCGATACAAGCGGGGCGAACAGTGGCTGGCGGCGGCGGACGCCCTGCTGGTAGTGGGCTCGTCGCTGATGGTCTATTCCAGCTTCCGCTTCGCCCGGCGGGCCGCTGAATGGGGCATGCCCATCGCCGCCATCAACCTGGGCAGCACCCGGGCGGACGACCTGCTGGCCGTAAAGGTAGCGGCGCCGTGCGAACAAGTGCTGCCCCGGCTGGCGGAGGCGATGGAGCCCGGGCCGGGCGGTCAGACATAAAAAACCCGGCGGGGCCGGGTTTTCTTCGGAGGGGTGGGCTTGCTATCGGGCCTTCAGACTGTAGGCCTTGATATCGCCGTCGTTATCGAGCACATATAACGACTCCCCGTCGGTTACCATGGCCGACGACACGCCGCTGCCATCGACCTTGGTGCGGCCCACCAGGCGCCCGTCCACGGGGGACAGGACGTGGAGATAACCGTCGGCGTCGGCCACGGCCACATAGCCATTGACGTAGACGGGTGCCGTCAGCTTGCGGTAGGTGAGCTGGTCGTTGGACCAGAGCACCTGCCCGCTGTTGGCGCGCAGGGCCGTCAGGGTATCGTCGGTCTCGGTGATATAGACCTGGTCGAGCCCGTAACCGGGTTGCTGATGACTGGAGATTTCCTGCAACCAGAGCTCACGCCCGGTGCCGCGACTCATGGCCGCCGCCCTGCCCTGGTAGCTGGTGACATAGACCACGTCCTCGGCGAGCAGGGGCGAGCCGTCGATATCGACCATGCGCTCCAGTTCCGTGCGCCCCTTGGGCACCGCCACCCGGCTCTCCCAGAGCAGGGAGCCGGTGCCGGCATTGAGGGCGACGATCTTGCCATTGGCGAAACCGGTGATCGCCATGGTACTGGTTACCAGCGGCGAACTGGTGCCGCGCAGGGTCAGATTCGGTGTCTCGGCATCGTACTGCCAGAGTTGGCTACCGTCGCCGGCGTTCAGGCCCAGGAGGGTGTCGTCGACGGTCTGCACCGCCACCACCCGGTCATTGGCCGCCGGCGCCGAAATAATTTCACTGCCTAGGAAACGTTCCCAGAGCAGCCGGCCGGTATCCGCGTCCAGGGCATGGAGCCGGCCCTCCAGGTCGCCCACCAGCACCATGCCGCCGCCGTGGCCGACACCACCGCTCAACCTGGTTTCGTCCAGCTCGCGCCGCCAGAGCACCTCGCCCGTCGCCGCCGACACGGCAACCACCGTGCCCTTGCTGCCGGCGGCGTAGACCCGGCCGTCGGCGATCGCGGGCACCAGCCCGGAAAACAGGGGATCCTGGCCGCTGCCGGCGCTGCGGGCCCAGAGCCGCTGGATCCGTATTTCCTCATCGAAGCTGGTGAGTTTGGCGGGCGCGACCTTACTTTCAGCGTCGTCCCCTTCCCAGAATTTCATCCAACTACAGCCGGACAGCAACGACAGGCAGAGCAGCAGCGGCAGTTTTTTCATCAGGCCTCCTTATCGGCGCTTTCGGCGTTATTGTCGGGCTTCAGTTGATTGAGCTTGAGTTCCAGAACAGGCCTGGCGTCCCGGTCGGAAGCCGGCAGGTTTTGCAGGGCCAGCTCATAGGCCGCGCGGGCCGCCGCAGTGTCGCCGCGGCCGGCGAGGATATCGCCCCGCGCCTCGGCGTAGAGCGCGCGAAATTCCCCCGGATTGTCCACATCAAGGAGCGCCAACGCCCGGTCGCCGTTGTCCCGGGCCGCTTCCACGCGGGCCAGCCGCAACCGGGCGATATGGCCGAGCGGATCATCGCCGGCTTTTTCCAGCACTGCCTCCAGTTCGCCGGCGGCGGCGTCCAGGTCCCCCTCAAGAACCGCCAGCCGGGCCAGGATCAGGCCGCTGTAACGGGCATACTGACTGTCGCTATCGAGTTCCTTGAGGGTGCTGGCGTAATGGGTAATGCGATCAAGGCTCTCGGCATCGGGCTCCTCGTCCATCTGCGCCACGGCGCCAACCAGTTCGCCGTAGATCAGGGAGGCTTCCTGGGCCCGCTGTTCCTGCCTGTCCTGCCAGAACTGCCATCCGTACCAGCCGCCGATCACCAGCACCACGGCGGCGACGATCTGCACGCCGTTCTGGCGCCACCAGCGTTTGATAGCCTCGAGTTGTTCCTCGTCATCGAGATGTGTCGCCACAAATCACTCCGTTTTTTTAGGGGTTTGTGTTATTGATTAATGCCGCGGCTTCGTCCACCGGCAGGGTCTGTTGGGGCCGTTCACCGCGCAGGTCCTTCACCGTGACGGTACCGGCGGCGGCCTCGTCCTCGCCGACGATCAGGGCCAGGGCGGCGGCGCTGCGGTCGGCTTTCTTCATCTGGCTCTTGAAGCTGCCGCCACCGCAGTGAGTCTGCAGGCGCAGGACCGGGCACAGGGTGCGCAGCCGTTCCGCCGTGGTGAACACGGCGGCCTGAACATCGCCGACACCCACCAGGTAGGCATCCACCTGCCGGGCGATACTATCCGGGACGGCTTGGGCGGCGTCAAGTAAGAGCACCAATCGCTCGATACCCAGGCCGAAACCCACGGCCGGCGTCGGCTTCCCTCCCAGTTGTTCCACGAGACCGTCATAGCGGCCCCCGGCACAGACCGTTCCCTGGGCACCCAGGGAACCGGTGACCCACTCGAATACCGTCTTGCCGTAGTAGTCCAGCCCCCGCACCAGGCGCTCGTTGACCTGATAATCGACCCCGGCGGCGTCCAGCAGTGCCCGCAACCGGCGGAAATGTTCGACGGATTCGTCACCCAGGTGCTGGGAAAGACGCGGTGCGTCGGCAAGCAGGGCCTGGGTATCCGGGTGCTTGCTGTCGAGAATTCGCAGGGGGTTGCTGTCCAGGCGCCGCCGGCTGTCTTCGTCAAGCCGGTCGCTGCGCTCCCGGAGCCAGCTTACCAGGGCGGCGCGGTAACGGGCCCTGTCGTCGGCGGTACCCAGGGAATTGATCTCCAGATGGACATGGCTGGCGAGGCCCAGCTCCTGCCAGAGGCGGTGGGTCATGACCAGCATTTCCGCATCCACGTCCGGGCCTTCGAGCCCAAAAACCTCTGCGCCGAACTGGTGGAACTGGCGCAGCCGGCCCTTCTGGGGGCGCTCGTAGCGGAACATCGGGCCGCGATACCAGAGGCGCTGGGCCTGGTTCAGCAGACCGCCCTGCTCGCAGGCGCGCACACAGCCGGCGGTGCCTTCCGGACGCAGGGTAAGGCTTTCGCCGTTGCGGTCCAGGAAGGTATACATCTCTTTCTCGACGATATCGGTGACTTCGCCAATGGAGCGCTTGAACAGTTCGGTCTGTTCCAGCACGGGAAAACGGATTTCACGGTAGCCATAGCGGGCAAGCAGTCCCTGGACGGTTTCCTCGAGATACTGCCATAGGGGGGACTGATCGGGGAGGAGGTCGTTCATTCCCCGAATGGATCGGATTTTCATCATGGATTATTCGCTGTTTCCTTGGGACCGGGCGATCAGCTGCTCCTGCTCTGCCGCTTTCTCTTTGGCACGGGCACGGATCAGGCTCTCCAGTTCATCGACCAGGTTGCCCTGGTCTAGCTTGCGGTTGGGCTTGCCATCGATATAGAGCAGGTTCCTGGGACTGCCGCCGGTAAGGCCCATGTCGGATACCTTGGCTTCTCCCGGCCCATTGACGATGCAGCCGATGATGGAGACATCCATGGGCACATCCACGTCTTCCAGGCGCTCTTCCAGGGCGTTGATGGTGCCGATCACGTCAAAATTCTGGCGGGAGCAGCTGGGACAGGCAATGAAGTTGATGCCCTTGCTGCGCAGCCTGAGACTCTTGAGCAGGTCCCAGCCCACGCGGACTTCCTCCACCGGATCAGCGGCCAGGGAAATACGCAGGGTGTCGCCAATACCGTCCATAAGCAGGGCCCCCAGGCCCACGGCGGACTTGACGGTGCCGGAACGCAAACCGCCCGCCTCGGTGATACCCAGGTGCAGGGGGTTGTCGATCTGGCCGGCGATCAGGCGATAGGCGTCCACCGCCATGAACACGTCCGAGGCCTTGAGGCTCAACTTGAAGTTGTGGAAATCCAGCCGGTCGAGGATCTCCACATGGCGCAGGGCGGATTCCACCAGGGCCTCGGGTGTCGGCTCGCCGTACTTGCGCTGCAGGCTCTTTTCCAGTGAGCCGGCATTGACGCCGATGCGAATGGGAATATTGTTGTCGCGGGCCTTTTCCACCACGGCCCGGACACGCTCTTCCTTGCCGATATTGCCCGGATTGATGCGCAGGCAATCGACGCCCAGGTCGGCGACCCGCAGGGCAATCTTGTAATCGAAATGGATATCGGCCACCAGGGGCAGGTCGACCCGGCGACGGATGGCGCCGAATGCCTCGGCCGCGTCCATGGTCGGCACCGAAACCCGCACCATGTCGGCGCCCGCGTCGGCAATGCGCCGGATCTGGGCCACGGTGGCTTCGACATCCGTCGTTTCGGTATTGGTCATGCTCTGCACGGAAATGGGGGCATCGCCCCCCACGGGCACATTGCCCACCATGATCTGCCGCGAGCGGCGGCGGCGAATGGGAGAATCCTTGGTCGTCATGGTCCTATCGTCAGTGTCGCCACTTGGGATTGCGGATTGGGGCGCACCTGAACGGGTTGCCCGCGGTATTCAATGCGGACACCGGGCGCATACCCGACCATTACCTGGAAGGGCGGCAGTCCTTCCAGCGCCAGGGTGGAGCCGGCCTGTTTCAGGTCCACCACCAGGACCTGGTCGTTGGCATCGACCACCTCGACCCAGCTGTCCGCGGAAAAGGCCAGTACCAGACGGGAATCCGGGGCCGGCTCGACGGAGGCGGTCCGGGTTTCGGCCGGGGCGTCCGGCCTAGCGACTGCCGGCTGCCCCGTCCCGCTTTTCGCCGATGGCGGCGTCCTCTCCTGTGAAACAGCCGCCAGGTCTTTTGAGACAGCGGCCAGTTGCGCCTCGTGCCCGACGGCACTCACCGGCACCGGTGTCCGTGTATCCTCCCCGGCAAAGGCGACCCAGACCACTACCAGGGCCGCGACCAGAACCACCAGCGCGGCCCCGAGAGTGAGCTTGGCGGCGCCGGGCCGGTACGATTCCAGCTTGAGAGCGGGCGTATGCCTGTCCTGCGGGGACTCCTGGTCGCCGGGTTCGGACTCCCCGACTTCTTCCCGGTAGTGGGATTCAAAACAGGACAGGACCGGCCTGGCGCGAAGCTGGACAAGGTCGCAGTAACGGCGGATATAGCCCTTGATGTATACCGGCCCGGGCAGCTTCTCGTAATCGTCCGCTTCCAGTGCCCGGACAGCGCGCAGGGTCAGGCCCAGCTGCTCGACAATATCCTCCTCGGCGAGACCGCTGTCGCGACGGGCCCGGCGCAGCAGGATGCCCGGCGTCTGCCAGTTATCCTTTTCAGCGTCCCGTGCGATGTTGCTATTTGCTTCGGTCATTCTTCAGCCACTTTTGGTATTCCAGATTTTCTTTGGAATAGGGGAAGAGTTTCTCAAGCGCCAGCCCCTTGCTGGCCATGGCGTCCCGGTTACCGAATCGATGCTCGAGCCGGACTGCCAGCCAGAGGCTCTGTGGCTGGGGCTTTCCCAGGCGATCATATTTCTGGAGCATTTCCCGGGAGCGCGGATAGTCGCCGTTGTCGAAGTAAAACCTGGCCAGTTCCAGGTAGGCACCGGCAAGATTGGGATCCAGGGCGACGGCCTTGCGCCAGGCCTGGACGGCTTCATCCGGCCGGTCCAGGCGGCGCGCCACGATCCCCTGGCTGAGATACGCCTGAGCGCGCAGGTTATAGCCGGTATCCGCGGCGGCGGCGGCGAACTGCTCGTAGGCTTCCTCGAAACGTTGCTGCTGGAACAGAAAGACACCGAAATTATTGCGGGCGCTGGAAAATCCCTTGTCCAGGGCAATGGCCTTGCGGTAGTGCTTCTCGGCCAGTTCGTTTTCCAGTTGCATCTGGTAGAGAAGCGCCATGCCATTGTGGGCGCCGGGAGAATTCTTGTCGATCTCCAGGGCCTTGCGCAAATGGAAGCGCGCCGCCTCCCGGTTGCCCTCGCCCAGATAGCCAAAGCCCAGCTGGATATGATCCTGGAGGGCCTGGTCCATCGCCGATTGCTGGCGCGCGGGACCCTGGCTGACACAGCCGGCAACAGAGAGTATGGCCACCAGGGTCGCCCCCGCCAGCAGCGTCCGCATGGGGACGGTCTTCTCTCTGTTTCGACTCATGGTCACTAATCCCTCAATTCCACAATATCCAGCGCCTGCTCGTCACGTTGTCGGTAACGCTGCTGATATCGGGCCTTGCGACGTGTCCTGTCGTTGAACTGCCCGGCCAGCTGACCGCAAGCGGCGGCAATATCGTCGCCCCGGGTGGTGCGAACGGTGACAGTGTATCCAGCTTCAGACAAGATATCCCGGAAACGGTTCAAGGAATTGTTGGAAACCCGGCGATAGCCGGAGTTGGGAAAGGGGTTGAAGGGAATAAGGTTGATCTTGCAGGGCAGTTCGCGCAGCACTTCCACCAGTTGCCGGGCATGTTCGGGGCGATCGTTGACCCGATCCATGAGGGTGTACTCCACGGTCACCTTGCGGTGAGTGTCCGGCAATTTGTCGAGATAGCCCCGCGCCGACCGGATCAGGCTTGCAATCGGATATTTGCGGTTGATGGGCACCAGTTCGTTGCGCAACTCATCGTTGGGCGCGTGCAGGGAAATCGCCAGGGACACATCGGTAACCTCCCCCAGCCGATCCAGCTCGGGCACGACACCGGAGGTGCTCAGGGTAACCCGGCGCTTCGACAGCCCATAGGCACAGTCGTGCATCATCAGGTTCATGGCGTCGACGACATTGTCAAAATTGAGCAGCGGTTCGCCCATGCCCATCATCAC
>DGNJ01000058.1:9334-29899 GCA_002388905.1 Cellvibrionales bacterium UBA4495 | reverse complement strand
CACACCTGGCCGATGATTTCCGCGGCGCTGAGGTCCCGGCTGAAGCCCTGTTTTCCGGTGGCACAGAAACTGCAATCGAGCGAACAGCCGATTTGCGAGGAAACACACAGCGTGCCGCGCCCGCTTTCGGGAATCAGCACCATCTCCACGCATTCGCCGCCATCCGTGCGCACCAGCCACTTGCGTGTACCGTCCGAGGAATCGTGCTGACTGACCAGCTCCGGCGGACGAATCTCGGCAACCGCCTTTAGACGTTCACGAAGGGATTTCGACAGGTCGGTCATGTCGTCGAAATCCGTGACCCCGCGCTGGTGAATCCACTTCATCACCTGGTTGACGCGGAAAGGCTTTTCGCCCAGGCCGGCAAAAAATTCGGCCATTTTCGCCGCCGACAATCCCAGCAGGTTGGTCCTGGCCCCGGGAGGCGGGACCCCGGACCCCTCTCCCGCCGGGGACTGGTTGTCGCTTTTGGGTGCTGTGGACGTCATGGCTGCTCTGGGGCGTACCCGGTTGCGGGGCTGGTGAAATAGTCCCGATATCCGTTAACGGGAAAAAATCTCACTGTCCTCGAAGAAATAGGCCACCTCGCGCTCCGCCGAGGCAGCGGAATC
Source organism: Cellvibrionales bacterium UBA4495 (assembly GCA_002388905.1). Taxonomy (GTDB): domain Bacteria; phylum Pseudomonadota; class Gammaproteobacteria; order Pseudomonadales; family Porticoccaceae; genus DGNJ01. The sequence goes on along the minus strand of DGNJ01000058.1, from coordinate 29,288 downwards.
GGAACCGTGCACGGCATTGGCATCGATGGTCTCGGCAAAATCGGCGCGGATGGTGCCCGCCGCCGCATCCTGGGGNNGGTTGGTCGCGCCCATCAGGTCGCGGTTGACGGCGATGGCGTCGTCGCCCGCCAGGACCTGGACCAGCACCGGACCGGAGGTCATGAAACCCACCAGTGCCTTGAAAAACGGCCGCTCCCGGTGCTCGGCGTAAAAACCTTCGGCCTGCTCCCGGGAAAGGTGCAGCATTTTCGCACCGGCAACCCGGAGACCGGCTTTCTCAAACCGGCTGATTATCTCGCCAATCACGTTTTTTGCCACGGCATCCGGCTTGATGATGGAAAGCGTGCGTTCAGTCGCCATAATTGTCAGTTCTCCGCGATAAATATCGGGCTCCACTTGCCAGGAGCTACCGTCATGAAAAGGGGCTAGATTTTACGCTTGTAAACAGAGACTTACAAGGAACAGCGCACGGAGAATCAAAAACCGGATCAGGCCGCCAACATGCGCCGGAAGCGGTCCACGGGCACCGGCATGCTGTAGTAGGCGCCCTGGTAGTGATCACACCCCACCAGCCGCAGGACATCCAGGCTCTTGTCGTCCTCGACGCCTTCGGCGGTTACGTTGAGGCCGTACTGGCGGGAAACGGCGATGATCGCCTCCACCACCCCCCGGCTGTCGCTGTCGCTGTGAAGATGACGGATAAACTCCCGGTCGATCTTGAGTTGATCGAAAGGCAGGCGTTTCAGGTAGATCATCGAGGAATAGCCGATGCCGAAGTCGTCGATGGAGAACATGGCGCCCAGGTTCTTGATGGTCTTCATCTTGCGGATGGCGTCCTCCACATCCTCGATGACCAGGTTCTCGGTAACTTCGAAATCCAGGTAATGGGGATCTATCTCGTAGCTCTTGAGACTGTGCTCGATGACTTCCAGCAGCTGGGGGTCCTTGAACTGGCGCGGACTGATATTGATGCCCATGCGCATATGGTCGGCCCAGAGTCCCGCGTCCAGGAAATTGCGGATATATTCGCAGGCGGTGCGAATGACCCAGTGACCGACGTTGACGATCAGGCCCGAGGACTCGAGCAGGGGAATAAACTCCGATGGCATATTGGTAATGCGGTCCGAATTCACCCAGCGCAAAAGTGCCTCGCCACCCATCAACCGGCCGGTATTGATACAAATTTTGGGCTGGACGTAGAGGGCAAATTCCTGGTTGTCGACGGCCTTGCGCAGCTTTGTGTTGAGGCCGACCTGGCGCTGGGCCTTCTGGGCAATGCCCGGATCGAAGAAGGCGATGCCGTTGCGGCCCTTGCGCTTGGCCTCGTACATGGCGGTATCGGCGTACTGGAGCGCCCTTTCGGCGCTCACATCGGTATCGGTGATCAGCGCGATGCCGACACTGGCGGTAAGAATGAATTCGTGACCCTCGTGAAATACCGGATGGGAAATAAGGTCCTTGACCTGCTCTGCCAGGGCCCGGGCGTTGGTGGCGGCCTCGTCGGGATTGTCGGCAATATCCGGCACGAAGAGCAGGAATTCGTCGCCGGCCAACCGCGCCGCCAGAGACCCCTCGCCCACCAGGCGCCCGATCACCGTGGCCAGCTTGCGGATGACCTGATCTCCCACCTGATGGCCCCAGGAATCGTTGATATCCTTGAAATGGTCGATATCCACCATCAAGAGGGCCGCGCACACCTCGCGACCGGCCCGCTCCTTTAGGTGCTCGCCGATGGTCTCGGTGAGCAGGAGACGGTTGGGCAAGCGGGTCAGGCCATCGTAGTAAACGGCCCTTTCATCGTTCAGCGGGCGGGTGACAGGGCGTGGCGAACTCCTGCCCTGGCTGAGCTTTTCAATAATGCTGTCGCCATCGGGCGCCGCCTGCTCCGCGCGGAGAGCTGTATCCGGGGCATCCGCCGGGGTTTCGCCTGGCTCCTCGGGCTGTCGACTCGACTGCTCCATTAGTGTCACCACCAGGTCGGCCTGGTCGCGGCCCACCTTACGCAGATGGAGATCCACCACTTCTTCTCCGCTGCCGTTCCTGAGGCGCCAGGTGATCCGGTCGCGGTCCTCCGCCAGCGCGGTTTTGAGGCAGTCCTTGAAGGCGTGCAGGGAAACGGGTTCCTCGGGGGGAGTGTCGTCGAGGGAGGTGCCCAGCAGGGTACGTTTATCGCAACCGAGAATATCCTGCGCCCGGGGATTGCAGTCCACGCACACCCCGTAGGCGAAGAATAGGGTGCCGTAGGGAGAAACCTCCAGCAACAGTTTATAAAGTTCTTCCTTGGAGCTCATCGGTGCCCCTTTTATCCTTCCGGCATTCCCGTCGTTCAGCTACCCGGCATGCCGCTATCGGCGCCGTAGCGCGCGACCGTGTCCGGCGGCCCCGCCAGTATACGTGGCCGCCGGGACGATAGCCATATGCAGTTAGGGGAGAGACTTGTGGCAGCGTGCTATTAATCCGGCACTCATATGGCGATCCCTATCTATTTGAGTGCGCGCAGCTCATTTCGACGAGGAGAGCAGGCCCGGGAAGGTGGTTGGAGCAGGGCAAACCGGGTCTGGCCGCCAACGACGGCCAGACCCCGGGGAAGCACTGTCAGACGTGGAAGCTTTCACCGCAGCCGCACTCGTCGACAACGTTGGGGTTATTGAACTGCAGCCCCTGGTTCAATCCGTCCTTGACGAAGTCCAGTTCGGAACCATCCAGGTACGTCATGCACTCCGGGTCGACAAACAGCTTGACATCGCCGCACTGGATCACGGTATCGCCCGGATCAGCCTCGTCCACGTAATCGAGCACATAGGAGAGGCCGGAACAACCCGAGGCCTTTACGCCGACCCGGATACCCTCGCCCTTGCCGCGACTGGCAAGATGGTTGCGAACATGCTCCTGGGCGGCAGGTGTCATTGAAATCGTCATGGTGCTCCTCCGAAAAATGTGACTGTTTTTGACAGTTTGCGGAACAAAGTGTTCATCGAACCCCGCCAACTCGGTCGAGATCAGCGCCTTTCGCGCGGTTTTGCCATTGGGGCGAGAGTTCGCGCAATTTATTCACCGCCTTTTTGATCAGGTCGATGGCGCAATCGATTTCCTCTTCCGTAGTGTAACGTCCGATACTGAACCGGATGGAACTGTGCGCCAGTTCTTCGTCCAGGCCCAGGGCCCGCAGCACATAGGACGGCTCCAGGCTTGCCGACGTGCAGGCGGAACCGGAAGAGACCGCCACATCCTTGAGGGCCATGATCAGGGATTCGCCCTCCACGAAAGCGAAGCTGATATTGAGGATTCCCGCAACCCGCCGGGTCGGGGAGCCGTTCAGGCGGATTTCCTCGATATCGCCGATGCCTTCCCAGAGGCGGCGGCGCAGGGCCAGTATGCGCTCGTTCTCTTCGGCCATTTCCTCGCGGGCGATTCGAAAGGCCTCGCCCATGCCCACGATCTGGTGCACCGGCAGTGTCCCGGAACGCATGCCCCGTTCGTGGCCGCCGCCGTGAATCTGGGCCTCGATGCGCACCCGCGGCTTGCGCCGTACGTAGAGGGCGCCGACACCCTTGGGGCCGTAGGCCTTGTGGGCACTGAACGACATCAGGTCCACTTTCATGGCGCCCAGGTCGATATCCAGTTTGCCGGCACTCTGGGCGGCGTCCACGTGGAAGAGTACCTGTCGCTCCCGGCAGATCTCGCCGATGGCGGCAATATCGTTGATCACCCCGATTTCGTTGTTGACGTGCATGAGGGAAACCAGGGTAGTGTCGTCCCGGATAGCCCCCGCCACCGCATCCGGCGCGATCAGGCCATCGCTGTCCGGCTCCAGGTAGGTGACCTCGAAACCCTCGGCTTCCAGGTGTCGACAGGTATCCAGCACCGCCTTGTGCTCGATTTTCGAGGTAACAATGTGTCTGCCCCGACTCCGATTGATATGGACGCCGCCCTTGATGGCCAGGTTGTCGGACTCGGTGGCACCGGAGGTCCAGACAATTTCCCTGGCGTCCGCCCCGACCAGGTCGGCCACCTGCCGGCGGGCCTCTTCGACGGCGGCCTCCGCTTCCCAGCCAAAGGGATGCGAGCGCGAGGCGGGATTGCCGAAGACACCGTCGATGGTCAGGTAACCGGCCATTTTCTCGGCCACGCGCTGGTCGGCCGGCGTGGTGGCCGCGTAGTCCAGGTAAATGGGTAACTTCATGCCTTTCTCACAACCTGTCATCGTCCCGGGACAATTTTATCACGTCCTCCCGGGTCCTCATGTCCTGGCGCCGGCCCACCGCCTGGACTTCCTGCCGGACCATCAACTCCCGGAGGGTGACAGCACCCAGGAACCCGCGAATATGGTCGCTCAACTGCTCCCAAAGGTCATGGGTGAGGCAGACTTCGCCGCCCTGGCAATTGCCTTTGCCGCCGCAATGGGTGGCATCCACGGACTCATTGACGGCATCGATGATCTCGGCCACATTGATGGCGCCATCGTCCCGGTTGAGGCGATAACCGCCGCCGGGGCCGCGCACACTGGCCACCAACTGATTCTTGCGCAGCTTGGCGAAAAGTTGCTCCAGATAGGAGAGCGAGATGGCCTGCCGCCGTGAAATATCGGAGAGACTGATGGGTCCCTCCCCGGCGTGAAGCGCCAGGTCGAGCATCGCCGTCACGGCGTAACGCCCGCGGGTTGTCAACCGCATCGCTGATGTTCCATGGCGTTCCTGTGTAGGCGGCCGATTATGGAATACCCAACCTTTTTGGTCAAGTAAATAGCCGACTATACCACTAGGCTATTCGACCCGGTCTTTTAGCTGCCTGTTCCTGTGGGCAATATTCTGCATGGCAGTGAGCACGCCCCGCAGGATGGACAACTCCATCCGGTCCAGTCGGATCCGGCCGTAGAGCCGGCGCAGGCGGGCCATGGTCTGCCGGGGGTTGTCCCGGTCGTGGAAGCCGATATCCACCAGGGCCTGCTCCAGGTGCTGGAAATACAACTCCAGGTCCTCCGCCCGCGCCGGCGGCACATCCCAACCGGTGAGTGCCGGCAGTTCGCCGTTCTCACCGGCCAGGGCGGCCATGCGAACCTCGTAGCACAGCACCTGGACGGCGGCGGCCAGGTTGAGGGAACTGTAGTCCGGGTTCGCGGGTATATGCACGTGGTAGGTGCAACGCTGGAGTTCTTCGTTGGTCAGGCCCCGATCCTCGCGGCCGAATACCAGGGCGACATCGTGATGGGACGTTTCCTGAACGACACGCTCCCCGCACTCCCGTGGATTGAGCAGCGGCCAGGGAATACGGCGGTCCCGGGCGCTGGTGCCCACCACCAGGCCACAGCCCGCCACCGCCGCCTCCAGGCTGTCCACCACCACGGCTTCATCCAGCACATCGTCGGCGCCGGCGGCCCGCCAGCGCGCCCGGTCGGAGGGGTAGCGATGGGGCGAGACCAGGTAGAGGTTGGCCAGTCCCATGTTTTTCATGGCACGGGCCGCGCCGCCGATATTGCCGGGATGGGAGGTTTCCACAAGGACGACACGAACCCGGCTTCGGGACTCGGACAGCGCGGAGGACAACGGTGGCGAAGATGCGGTTTTCATGGATTCTCGACTATCGGGAGGCCCCGGGTGCGGGTGCGGATTGGCGAAGCGGGATTCTAGCAGGATTGCCCGGGCGAATCATGCCCGGAACAGGGTCGGGACCAGAACGAATGCCCGATCAATCTCGCCGGAAAACGGTGCTCTCGCCTTCCTGAATGACCCGGGGCGCCTTCCTATTACCAGGGACATGAGTCTGCTACAATGCGCGCCCCGCCGGCGGCGCCCCGCCGCCATTATCCCGTAATTGAACTGACGACTGCTGGAATTAGGACCCGATCGATGGAACCCATGGTCAATATTGCCCTGCGGGCAGCGCGACGCGCCGGCGACATGATTGCCCGCGCCGTGGAACGCACCGACTCGCTCAAGGTCGACGAAAAGGGGCGCAACGACTTCGTCACCGATATCGACCACGCCGCCGAAAAAGAAATCATCGGCCAGTTACAGAAGGCCTACCCGGATCACCGTATCCTCGGCGAGGAGTCGGGTCAGATGGGCAACCCGAACAGCGACTACGAGTGGATCATCGACCCCCTCGACGGCACCACCAATTTTATCCACGGCATTCCCCACTTCGCCGTATCCATTGGCTGCGCCTTCCGGGGCCGCCTGGAACACGGTGTTATCTACGATCCCATCAAGCAGGAGGAATTCACTGCCAGCCGGGGCCGTGGCGCCATGCTCAACGGGCGTCGCATCCGGGTTACCGGTCGCACCAACATGCAGGGTGCCCTGATCGCCACCGGGATACCTTTCAACCAGCCCTCCATCGCCCATATGGAACCGTACCTGGAGTGCCTGCACGCCTTTGCCGCCCAATCCTCGGGCATCCGCCGGCTGGGCGTCGCCTCACTGGACCTAGCCTATGTGGCCGCGGGCCGTTTCGATGCCTTCTGGGAAATGTACCTCAAACCATGGGACATCGCCGCCGGCGTCCTGCTGGTCAAAGAGGCGGGGGGCATGGTCAGCGATTTCCGGGGCGGCGAGAATTACATGGACAGTGGCCATATCGTCGGCGCCACCCCCCGGCTTTTCAAGCCCAGCCTCCAGACCGTGCAGAAACACCTGGGCCATGTCCGGTGAGCGCTGCGCCGCGATTCGCCTGAAGCCACCGGTCATATCCCTGTCACGAACGGCGGCATAAAATCGACGTTGAGCCATTGGAGAACACCATGCTCAACGTCGAGAATTTTTTGCAGGAACGCTACCCGACTTTCTGGGAGAAGCGCCCCCTCCTTGCCCGTCCCCTGGCCAAGATACTGCGGCTGCTTTTCCATGAAAAAGAGTTCCATCAGTTCGAGGAGACTTATCCCCACCTCCAGGGTTTCGACTTCGTCGAACAGGCCCTGGACTACTTCCAGTTCAGCTACAGCACCCGGGACCGGGAACGCGAGCGCATCCCCGTGCGGGGCCGGGTCATCATCGTCGCCAACCACCCCATCGGCTCCCTGGACGGCCTGGCGCTGCTCAAGCTGGTGCGGGAAGTCCGGCCCGACGTGCGGGTCATCGCCAACGATATCCTCACCGCCATAAAGCCCCTGCATCCGCTATTGCTGCCCGTGGACAACATGGGCGGCCATACGCCGCGCAGGCACCTTGAAGCCATTCAGCGACACCTGAAGGAGGACGGCGCCCTGATCGTCTTTCCCGCCGGCGAAGTCTCCCGCCTGGGCCCCCAGGGAGTGCGCGACGGCAAATGGCGCACGGGCTTTTTGCGCATGGCGGTGGCCGGCAGCGCCCCGGTATTGCCCATCTACATCGACGGCCGCAATTCCGCCTTCTTCTACGCCCTCTCCTTCCTGGCGCGCCCGGTGTCGACCCTGTGGCTGGTGCGGGAAATGTTCAAGCAGGCCAGAAATTGCGTGCCACTGCGCATCGGCGAGCCCGTGAGCTACGAGAGCTACCACCGGGTCGGGGTCTCCCTGAAGGAAAAGGCGCAACTGTTCCGCCGGCATGTCTACCGCCTGGGCCAGGATCGCAGTGGTATTTTTGCCACCGAATCGGCCATTGCCCACCCGGAAAACCGCGCCCTGCTCCGGGAGGAAATCCGGCGCTGCGAATGGCTCGGCGAGACCGGCGACGGCAAACAGATCTACCTCTACCACTATCGCCAGCCGGACTCCTGCATCATGCGCGAAATCGGCAGGCTCCGGGAAATGGCTTTCCGGGCCGTGGGCGAGGGCACTGGCCAGCGGCGGGACACGGACGGCTACGATCGCCACTATTTCCACCTGATACTCTGGGACGACAGCGACCTGGAAATCGCCGGCGCCTACCGAATCGGAGACGCCGCCGAAACGGCACAAACAATGGGGCAGGGGCACCTGTACTCGGCCAGCCTGTTCCGCTTCGAGCCGGCCATGAAACCCTATCTGGAACGCGGCCTGGAGCTGGGTCGCAGTTTTGTTCAACCCAAGTACTGGGGAAAGCGCAGTCTCGACTATCTCTGGTACGGCATCGGTGCCTTCCTGCGCCGCCACCCACAATACCGCTACCTGTTCGGCCCCGTCTCCCTGAGCAACACCTACCCCCGGCCGGCGCTGGAAATGCTCGTGCACTTTTACAGCGTGAACTTCCCCTCTCTGCAAAGGCTCGCCACGCCCTGCCTGCCGTTCGCCATCGCGCCACCGCGTCGTGACGAACTGGACGCGTTGTTCCCGGGCCAAAATTACCGGGATGAGTTCCTGCAACTGAAAAGTGCCCTGTCCCACATGGACCTGAGCGTACCCACCCTTTACAAGCAATATTCAGAACTGTGCGAGCCCGGCGGCGTCCAGTTCGCTGGATTCAATGTCGACCCGGCCTTCGGCGATTGCGTCGACGGCCTGATCATTGTCGACCTGGCCCGTCTCAAACCGTCCCGCCGCCAACGCTATATCGGCTAACCCTCCCTTCGCGACACAACCACGGCCGCTGTGTACAATATTGCTCGAAAAATCGAGAGTATTGGCCCATGAAAGAGCGGCAAACCACGGATTTCGGCTATCAACAAGTCCCGGTGGAGGAAAAGGCCGGTCGCGTGGCGGGGGTTTTCCACAGCGTGGCCGCCCGCTACGACCTGATGAACGACCTGATGTCCGGCGGCGTCCATCGCCTATGGAAGCGGTTCACCATCGAAATGTCCGGCGTGCGTCCCGGCCAGCGGGTCCTGGACATCGCCGGCGGCACCGGCGACCTGGCGGCAAAATTCTCGCGCCTGGTGGGGGAGTCGGGCCAGGTGGTGCTGGCGGATATCAACGAGTCCATGCTCCGGGTGGGCCGCGACAGGCTCCTTGACGAGGGCATTGCCGCCAACCTCGACTTCGCCCAGGCCGACGCCCAACAGCTGCCGTTCCCGGACAACTGCTTCGACTGCATCACCATCGCCTTCGGTCTACGCAACGTCACCGACAAGGACCGGGCCCTGGCGGATATGCTGCGCATCCTCAAACCCGGCGGCCGGCTACTGGTGCTGGAATTCTCCAAGCCCGCCAACCCACTTCTGGAAAAGGCCTACGACGTCTACTCCTTCCAGGTGCTGCCCCGTCTGGGCCGTGCGGTTGCCGGCGACGACGCCAGCTATCGCTACCTGGCAGAATCCATCCGCATGCACCCGGATCAGGAGACCCTCAAGGGCATGATGGCCGAGGCGGGCTTCGCCAACTGTCAGTACTTCAACCTCACCGGGGGCATCGTCGCCCTGCACAAGGGCATCAAGCCTTGATTCCGGGACTGCGCCAAGCCGCCCTGAATCGGGTGCAGGCAACCCTGAACCGGGCGCTTCGCCACGACCCCGGTACCCGGCAATCCCTGGGAGATCTGGCCGGCCGCTGCCTGGCCGTCACCGTAACCCTGCCGCCGCTGGAACTGGCCGTGCGTTTCACCGAAGACGGCGAGTTGCGCCTGACCGGCGAACACCCGGAAGCACCGGACACCAATCTGGAGGGTACCGCAGCGGCCCTGGTCCGGCTCGCCACCGACACCGGCGACCGGGTTTCCTTCGCCGGCACCGGCGTCATCGTCGCCGGCGACCAGGACCTGTTACGCCATCTCAAAGGTACACTGCGCCATCTGGATATCGACTGGGAGGAAGCCCTGGCGGAACTGCTGGGCGACGTGCCCGCCCACCTGATCGGCCGCGGTCTGCGCGGCGGTCTGCGGTGGGGCCTGGATGCCGGCCAAAGGGTCCGCTCGGGCCTCGGCGAGTACGTCCGGGAAGAAGCGAGGCTGACACCGGGCCGGGCGGAACTGGAGAACTGGATCCACGACGTGGGCGCATTGTCCCTGGATACGGAACGACTGGCCGCGCGCCTGGACCGTCTGCGCCGTCGCCTCGACGACACCGGCGACAACAGGAAGGGCGACGATTGATGTCGAGGATCGCCCGCCTGCTCAGGATCGCTCGCGTCGCACGCCGCTATCGCCTGGATACCTTTTTCGACGATGCCCGCCTGCCCGCCGCGCCCCGCCTGTTCGCGCGACTGGGTGCCCTGCTGCCCGACCCCAGGCGCAGCCGCGGCGAGCGATTGCGCCTGGCCCTGGAGGACCTGGGCCCGGTTTTCGTCAAGTTCGGACAGTTGCTGTCCACCCGTCCCGACCTGATTCCCCCGGATATTTGCGACGAACTGGATCGCCTCCAGGACGATGTCAAACCGTTCGATACCGATACGTTCATCGGCATCGTCGAGAACTCCCTGAACGGCAGGATCGACGACCTCTTCCAGCATTTCGACCGGGAGCCCCTGGCCTCCGCCTCCGTGGCCCAGGTCCACGCCGCGATTCTTCAGGACGGCCGCGAGGTGGTGGTCAAGGCCATACGGCCCGGCATCGAGCGGGTCATCCGCCAGGATATCGACCTGCTGTTCACCCTGGCCCGGTGGCTCGAGCGCAACAGTGTCGACGGGCGGCGTCTGCGCCCGGTGGAAATCGTCGACGACTATCAACACACCATTTTCGACGAACTCAATCTTCAGCGGGAAGCGGCCAATACCGCCACCCTGCGGCGCAATTTTGCCGGCTCGCCACTGCTCTACGTGCCCGAAGTGTACTGGCCCTTCACCAACGAAAAGGTGCTGGTGATGGAACGCATATACGCCACGCCGGTGACCGACGTGGCAACCCTGGCCGCCGCCAATACCGACTTCAAGGTCCTGGCGGAACGGGGTGTGCAGATCTTTTTCAGCCAGGTCTTCGAGCACAATTTTTTCCACGCCGACATGCACCCCGGCAATATTTTCGTCGATGCCGCCGACCCCGCCCGTCCCCGGTACCTGGCGGTGGATTGCGCCATTATCGGCACCCTGACGGAAGCGGATCAGTACTACCTGGCACGCAACCTGATCGCGATTTTCCGCCGGGATTACCGCCAGGTGGCGGAACTCCACGTGCAATCGGGGTGGGTGCCTGAAAATACGTCCATTGGCGAATTCCAGGCGGCCATACGCACTGTCTGCGAGCCCATCTTCGAGCGCCCCCTGAAGGACATCTCCTTTGGCCACCTGCTGGTCAACCTGTTCCGCACGGCCCAGCGCTTCGACATGGAAGTGCAGCCCTCCCTCGTACTTTTGCAAAAGACCCTGCTCAATATCGAGGGACTGGGTCGTCAGCTCTATCCGGAACTGGATCTGTGGTCCACCGCCCACCCGTACATGGAGCGGTGGCTGAAAGACCGCTTCAAGCCGGACGCCCTGCTCGAAAGGCTCAAACGCCACGGGCCGGACTGGCTGGAACAATTTCCCCACATGCCGCAAATGCTCTACCAGTCCCTGGATCAACTCCAGCGCCTGGACAGGGCGGTGCGGGAACGACCGACACCGCCACCGAACCGCAGCCGCAGCCGCAACTGGCTGGGCGCCGCACTGCTGGGCACCGGCCTGGGTCTGGCCCTCCCCCACTGGCAACAACCCCTGGCCGAATTGCCGGCCGCCAGCTTCGCCCTGGTCGCCACCGGCGTGCTACTATTGCTGTTCAGGCGTTGATGGCATAATGGCGCCATGAATACTGACTTTCTTTCTGAGGTCGTCTGGGACGAAAAAGGGCTGGTTCCCGCCATCGCCCAGGATGCCGAAACCGGCCGGGTACTGATGGTGGCCTGGATGAACCGGGAGGCCCTGGAAAAGACGGCCCGCGAAGGCCGCGCCGTGTACTGGTCCCGGTCCCGCCAGAAACTCTGGCCCAAGGGCGAGGAATCCGGTCACGTGCAGCACGTCCGCGAAATCCGCCTGGACTGCGATGCCGATGTCATCCTTCTGCGCATCGAGCAAGTGGGCGGCATTGCCTGCCACACCGGCCGCGAGTCCTGTTTTTTCCGGACACTCCGGAACGGACAGTGGACTGCCACAGACCCCGTACTCAAGGACCCGGCGGCGATTTACCGATGAACGATACCCTGGCCGAACTGACACAGATCCTGACCCAGCGGCGCGATGCCGATCCGGAAGGCTCCTACGTGGCCAGCCTCCATGCCCGGGGCCTGAACAAGATTCTCGAGAAAGTGGGCGAGGAAGCCACGGAAACCATTCTCGCGGCCAAGGATGCGGAGCAATCCGGCGACAACAGCGACGTCATTTGCGAGACGGCGGACCTGTGGTTCCACACCCTGGTCATGCTCTCCCATCTGGGAGAAGATGCCGAGGCGGTGCTTTCGGAGCTACGCGGCCGTTTCCACATATCCGGCCTGGCGGAAAAGGCCAGCCGGTCAAAAACTTAAGGAGTCAACATCATGGGGCTGGGCGGAATCAGTATCTGGCAACTGCTTATTATCCTGCTGATCGTGGTGCTGGTATTCGGCACCAAGCGGCTCAAGAGCATGGGCGGCGATCTGGGCGGCGCGGTCAAGGGCTTCAAGAAGGCCATGAACGATGAAGAAAACAAGTCGGAGGACAAGGACAGCGACGCCGCCAAAATCAACGCTGCCGAATCCGACAACGAGGAAGGCGCCGACCGGACGGAACGCAAAAAAGAAGACAGTCGGTCCTGAGCCTTCCAGACACTTCTGACTGACGGGCCGGCGCACCATGTTCGATATCAGCTTCGCCGAACTACTGCTGATCGCGGTCATCACCATGATCGTTATCGGCCCCCAGCGCCTGCCCGAAACCTTCCGGTTCCTGGGTCTTTGGGCAGGCCGGCTCAAACGCAGCCTCGCCCGGGCCCGCCGGGAACTGGAACGGGAAGTGGGCATGGACGATATCCGCCGCCAGCTCCACAACGAGGAGGTGCTGCGCAACCTGGAGGAATACGAGAAGGAAACCGGGGATAAGCAACGGTACGAGGAAACGCCACCGACGTCGCCTGACGAAGCATCCAGCCCCTCCGACGAAAACCGTCCAGGATAACCATGACCGGCGATCCCGACACAGCCCAGAAGGAACAGCCCTTCCTCGACCACCTGGTGGAACTGCGCGACCGGCTCCTTAAGTGCGTGCTTGCGGTGGGGGTTATTTTTCTGTGCCTGTTCTATTTCAGCAACGACATTTACGAGTTCACTTCCAGGCCGTTGCGGGCGCTGCTGCCCGAAAACAGCAACATGATCGCCACTGACGTGGCCTCGCCGTTCTTTGCGCCTTTCAAACTCACCCTGGTGGTTTCCGCCATGCTGGCCATGCCCGTGGTGCTCTACCAGATCTGGGCCTTCGTTGCCCCCGGGCTCTACCGCCGGGAAAAACGCATCGCCATACCCCTGTTCCTGTCCAGCGTCCTTCTTTTCTATGGGGGCATGGCCTTTGCCTACTTCGTGGTCTTTCCCCTTATATTCAGCTTCTTCACCAGTGTCGGGCCGGAAAGCGTATCCGTCATGACGGATATCACCAGCTACCTGAACTTCGTGCTCAAGCTGTTTTTCGCCTTCGGCCTGGCCTTCGAGATTCCCGTGGCCGTGGTCATTCTCTCCTGGACAGGCGTGGTTGACCCGTCAAAGCTCGGGGACAAGCGACCCTACGTGATCATCTCCTGTTTCGTGGCGGGCATGCTGTTGACGCCCCCGGACGTAATCTCCCAGGCCCTGCTCGCCCTGCCCATGTGGCTGCTCTACGAGGTCGGGGTATTTTTCGGCAAGCTCACGTCGCCGTCGCGGCAACCGGGAACGGAAAACCCCTGACCGGCACTGAACCAGGGCCGGTCAGGCGAGATTTTCGTCGAGATAGCTCGACACCTCGCGCTCGATAAGCCCCTTGAAAGCCGACATCATCAGGCCCAGTTTGACTTCCACCTGCAATTCCTGCTCATCGAAACCGACAACCGCATCCAGTCCGCCCTTGTAGGCATAATGGACGCGATTGCCCTCCCACTGATAGTGGCCGCCGTGTTTATTCTGCAATTTCTCGGCAAGCTGTTCGACGCGGTTCCTGAGTTCCGTCTCAGGCAGATTGTGTTGGCGGGTGATACGAAATTGGCTCATGGGACCTCTCGTCGGTTGCGCCCTCGCAAAGCCGGACACTAACAATCTTAAACAAATTCTCAACAGTTTTCGGGAAACCCCTGATGCGCCTCGTCATTCCACGATAACGAGAACCAGAAGACCGTCCGCGGTTTCCAAATCGCACCTCAATTCTACCGGGAAAATGCTAATTTTAAACAAAACCGTATAAGTTGCTATCCGGGCGGAAAGCGAAAAAATGAAACGGATTCAAGCCAGACCATGCCTTCTATCGATTACCACGAGCTTCCTGGCCGGGCTCGTCATGGCGTCGCCGGCTTTGAGTCAGGAGCGCTTCATTCCGTCCGAAATCGATGTCCGCCAGGGCCCGAGCCCCCTTCATTTCAAGACCCTGGACAACCGGGAGCTCTCGGCGAGGGCCGCCCAGTTGCGCGACTCAAGCCTTAGCGCCTCCCAGCGGGCCATGAACTACCAGTGGCTGTCCGAGCACTCGGGCAGCGAAAGCGCTATCCACGGCAAGCGTGCCGTGTCCAAGCTGTTCCAGCGAAGCCTCAAGGGCTACTGGAACCGCAAACGCGACGAACATTTCGGCGACAATACCCTGGTCCCCGACAGCGAAGGACGGGGCAGCGTCTCGTCAAGCTTCAACTACGACGTCCATGTAAGTTCGGACGAACTGGAGCTGGGCATCGTCTACGAGTTCTGATTCTCCATCTTTCCGCCAACTGGACAGTCCGTTCCTATGCGCTAAAATGCGCCGCCCACACTGAAACGGCTCCGAACATTCATGTCCGTGCAATCCCCTGTTATCGCCACCCCTCTCCGGCGGCTGATGGCCATCGTCTACGACAGCCTGTTATTGCTGGGGGTTGCCTTTGCCTATGGTGTCCTGGTCACTTTGCTGAGAGTGGGGGTAATGGGTCGCGATGAGCTCGATTACGTCAACTTACCGATGGTCTTCCATATTGCCGTCTGGCTCCTGCTCTGGCTGCTCCTGGCCGGCTACTACGTGCTGTGCTGGCGCAAGCGCGGCCAGACCCTGGGTATGAAATCCTGGCGGCTGCGCCTGGAAGGACTCGACGGACGTCCGCCCGGCCCCGGGCAATGCTGGTTACGCTGCCTGCTGGCGCCCCTGTCCATGGCAGTGCTCGGCCTCGGTTATCTGTGGAGCTGGTTCGACCCCCGCGGTGCCTGGCACGACCGATGGACAAAAACCCGGGTGGTGGTACTGCCGAAACCCGACAAAAAGCCCTAACAGCCCGTCAGGCGGCCCGACGCAGCAGCCACAATCCCACCAGGGCACAGAGCAGTACCGGCAGCAGCACCGCCAGGAAGGGCTCGAATCCGTATACCAGGCTTGCGGGTCCCAGGAACTGCTGGCTGGTATTGAAGGCAATGCCGATGATGACACCGGCGAAAATCCGGAAGCCCATGGTCGCCTCCCGAAGGGGGCCGAAGATAAAGGACACCGCCACCAACACCAGGCTGATCGTGGTCAGTGGCTGCATGGCCTTGCGCCAGAATGCCAGCCAGTGATTGGTGGCGTCCTGCTCCTGCCCTTCCAGAAAGGCCGCGTAATCGTAAAGGTTGGCCATGGACAGGGAGGCAGGGGGCATGGATACCAGCCGTAAAAGATCCGGTGCCAGGTCGCTGTTCCATCGCCGGGTAACGAATGTATCCGTTTCGGCACGTTCGTCGACAAACCGGGTTACCCGTCCCTCCTCCTCCAGCCAGTGATCGCCAAGGTAACGGGCCTCGGTGGAAAAGCTCACCTGTTCGATGCGCCCCTCGTCAAAGCGATAGCGGGTAACACCGAAGAGTTTGCCATTGGGCAGCACCACGTTGATATGGATAAACTCGCTGCCCTCCCGGTTCCAGAGGCCGCTGGCGCTGGCAATCCGCTCCTGCTCGCCGCGCAACAGCATCTTGCGACCCTCGGCGAGCTGATCCGTGTACGGCACGGCAAATTCCCCGAGGAGCACGCCAAAAATAATAATGGTCAGCACCGGCCTGAGTACAAATGAAACCATGCGCAACAGGGAGACGCCCGCCGCCCGCATCACCACCAGCTCGCTGTTGCCCGCCAGAATGCCGAGCCCTATCAGGCAGCCGATCAGGGCGGACAGGGGGATATTCTCGTAAATACGGCCCGGCAGGGTCGTGCCCACGTATTTGAGCACTTCCACAAAGGTGTAGTCGCCCTTGATCTCGCCGGCACCATCGATTACCGCCGCCAGCACATCCATGGAAACAATGACCATCAAAACCAGCAGGATGGAACCGGCAACGACGGACGAAAGATAGCGGGACAGTATGCGCATCAGGCCGGCTCCGCCCGAGGCAACCGTCGGCGCCAGGGGCGCCAGCCCGTGCTGATGGCCATGAGCAGCAGCGCCACCAGCAGGAATACGCCGTGCACCCACCAGAGCCCCGGCCACAAAGGCAGCCTGCCCTCTTCCACGGCCCCCCGGGCGGCGTTCAGGGACAACAGGTACGCGACGTACAGCAGGATCGCCGGCAGGATTTTCACGTAGCGCCCCTGGCGGGGATTGGTCTTGCTGAGCGGCACTGCCATAAGGGCGACCACTATTACCAGCACGGGCAGGGAAAACCGCCATTGGACAGCCGCCCGGTGCTCGGGGTCATCGGACTCAAGCAACTGGCCGGTTAACATGGCCTCGCTTTCCGCCCGCAACTCCCAGGGCTTGACCGGCTCCAGCCGCTGGCCGTATTCAGCGAAATCGGTAATCTGGAAGTCCGGCTGACCCGGGATACCCTGGATTCGCTGTCCGTTTTGCAGAACCAGGTAATTTTCTCCCGTGGTTTCCGACTGGCGTGAAAACCCTTCCCGGGCCACGACGATGACCAGGCCCCTGTTGTCGGCACCGTTTTCATCGGCCTGGGCGAGGAAAACATTGCCCATGCGGCCCTCCTGGCTGATAGTTTCCGCATAGGTCACGCCCCGGCCCCCGCGCAGCGAATAAAACCGTCCCGGCGATAACCCCTCGATCTCCCCCCGTCGCTTCTGGGCGTTGAATATTTCCTCGGCCTTGGCAAGCCCGGTCGGACCCACCGAGATACTGAGCCAGCCCACCAGTGCGGAAACCACAACGGCGATGACCAATGTATAGCCCACCAGGGTTTTCTCGCTCATGCCGCAGGCGCGCAGCACCGTCATCTCGCTACCCACATAGAGCTGGCCGTAAGCGAGCAGGATCGACAGGAAAAACGCCAGGGGGATCACCAGCTCCAGGAAATCCGGCAGCCGGTAGCCGATAATGGCGAACAGGACGCCCGGATCTAGTTTGCCAGCGGCGGCATCGGCCAGGTATTTTATAAAGCGGCTGCTTACCACGACCAGCATCAGTACCGCACAGACCGCCGCAGTGGTGGTCAATACTTCGCGAACAAGATAGCGGAAGATAATCACGTTGCCGTTACCAATACCCTTTGGTTTCCAGGCCGTTCCGGCCCTGGTGTTGGTGAACCCTACGCCATGCCTTAAACTGGGCGCAACTTATGCCACTGGACCCGAATGCAAAAATCGGCGTGGCCACAACAACGCGCCATTATCCAGCAATAATCCGCCTTTGTCTCGAGGGAAAAACATGGAATTAAAAGCAAGATCCTTCAATCCCGTCACTGTCAAAACCGATTGCCTCGCCCTTCTGGTGCCGTCCAGGAGCGACCTGGGAGAGGCCGGGAAAGCCGTGGACGAAGCCACCGGCGGGCTCCTGACCCGGGTCCTCAAGGCCGGCGAACTCAAGAAAAGCGGCGATACGGTTTCCGCCTACGCACCCGCGGGTCTGGCGGCCGGCAAATTGCTGCTGGTGAGCGCCGGTGACAAAACGCCGGACAACCGGGAGTTCGTCAAACTGGCGGGCAAAGTCGCCACCGGCCTCGGCACCAGCAAATCCGGTGCCCTGTGCCTGGACGACGCTGTCGCCAGCGACCGGGATACCGCCTGGTGCGCGGAACAAATCGCAAGAGCCCTGGGTGAAGCCGCCTACCGATACGATCAGACCAAGTCTTCCAAGGAAGACGCGGCCGCACTCAGGAAGCTGCAACTGCAAAGCGGTGGCGGTCGCGAAAGTGCAAAGCTCAATGCCGCCCTGACCCGGGGTGTGGCGATCGCCGAGGGCGTAAATTACGCCCGGGAGCTGGGCGACCTGCCGGCCAACATCTGCACGCCCGGCTATCTGGCCCGGCGGGCCCGCTCCCTGGCCACGAAGCACAAGAAAATCACCACCCGGGTGCTCAACGAAAAACAGATGCGCGAGTTGAAAATGGGCTCACTGCTTTCGGTCACAGCCGGCACCGACTGCCCGGCCCACATGATCGTCATGGAGTACAAAGGCGCGCCGCGCAAGACCGACAAACCCGTGGCTCTGGTGGGCAAGGGGGTAACCTTTGATAGCGGCGGGATCAGCCTGAAGCCCGGCGCCGGCATGGACGAGATGAAATACGACATGTGCGGTGCCGCCAGCGTTTTTGGCAGTCTGGTGGCGGCAGCCAAGATGGAACTGCCGGTCAATATTGTCGCCGCCGTGCCGGCGGTGGAAAACATGCCCAGCGGCAGGGCCACCAAACCGGGCGACGTGGTCACCTCCATGTCCGGCCAGACCATCGAGGTACTCAACACCGACGCCGAGGGTCGGCTGATTCTCTGCGACGCCCTCACCTACGTGGGCCGCTACAAACCCCGGGCGGTGATCGATATCGCTACGCTCACCGGCGCCTGCGTGGTCGCCCTAGGCAATCATGCCTCGGGCCTTTTCAGCAACGATGACAACCTGGCCGACGCCCTGCTGGCCAGCGGCGAGGCCGCCGGTGATCGGGCCTGGCGCCTGCCCATCTGGAGCGAATACGACCGGCAGCTGAAAAGCAATTTCGCCGATATGGCCAATATCGGTGGCAAGGGTGCGGGCAGTATCACCGCGGCCTGTTTCCTTGCCCGGTTCACCAGGGAATACCAGTGGGCCCACCTGGACGTGGCCGGCACCGCCTGGAACACCGGCGCCCAGAAGGGCGCCACCGGCCGCCCGGTTCCCCTGCTTATCGAGTACCTGAGCCGCCAAGCCGGAGGATGACGCGGATTCACTTCTACCAGGTGACGGGGCGACTGGAAAGCGCCCTGTCGCTGATTCCGCGCCTGGCCGACAAGGCGTTGCGGCGGCACCTGGACGTGCTGGTCCACAGCGACGACACCCACAGGGCGGCGCTGGCGGATCGACAACTGGCCGGCTCGGGGCTGCCGCTTTCGGCTGTCAGCGTCAGTTGCGACGGCGAACCGGGACAACACTACGGCCTGCTGATCAATCTCGCCGACACCGTCCCGGACTGGTTCAGTCGCTTCGAGCGGTTGGTGGAAATCGTCTACGACGACAGCACCATAGTGTTAACCAGGCGGCAAAATTACCGTTTCTATCGCGACAGGGGCTATCCGCTGCACTACCATGACCTCAGCCAGTCGAATTAAGCGGAGCGAACCGCACCATGAACCCCCAAGCAGACGAACAATTCGCCCGTGAGATCTTCCCGGATCTCGAACTCGATTGCTTCGACGAAGCGGACGACAGCCTCGACATCCCTATCCTCACGGATGTCTGCGAGCCCCGGGAAACTCCCCCGGTCGCCCTGCCCTGAACAGCGGCCGTTTCTCCCCACCCGTCGCCCACGCCTCGCTCATCCAGCGGCCAGAGGTTAACCCTCTCAGCCCGGTGGTAGAGAGTTAGCAGGCGAAGCTTTATAATTCGGCCCTTTCCGGCGCCGCCCCACCCCATTGCCCGACCACCGGGCAGACCCCGAGTGAGATAGAAGGCGTCGTCGCATTACCCGCTGCACAGCCCCGCTGTGCCGCCCGGATTGGTCTAAAGAATCGCTATGGAAAAAACTTTCAATCCCCAGGCTATCGAGCAGGCTCTCTACCGCCACTGGGAGGAGCAGGGCTATTTCAAACCCAGCGGGCGGGGGGATCCCTACTGTATTGTCATTCCCCCGCCCAATGTCACCGGCAGCCTGCACATGGGCC
>DGNJ01000058.1:8879-9270 GCA_002388905.1 Cellvibrionales bacterium UBA4495 | reverse complement strand
ACCCAGATGGTGGTGGAGCGCCAGCTGGATGCCCAGGGGGTTTCCCGTCACGACCTGGGCCGGGAAAAGTTCATTGACAAGATCTGGGAGTGGAAAGGCGAATCCGGCGGCAATATCACCCGCCAACTGCGCCGACTGGGCGCCTCGCCGGACTGGAGCCGGGAGCGCTTCACCATGGACGAGGGCTTTTACAAGGCCGTCCAGGAAGTCTTTGTACGCCTCTACGACGAGGGGCTCATCTACCGGGGCCAGCGCCTGGTGAACTGGGACCCGAAGCTGCACACCGCCATCTCCGATCTGGAGGTGGTCCAGGAGGTGGAGAAAGGCAGCCTCTGGCACTTTCGTTACCCCCTGAGCGATGGCTCCGGGCACCTGGTGGTGGCCACCACCC
>DGNJ01000058.1:8079-8861 GCA_002388905.1 Cellvibrionales bacterium UBA4495 | reverse complement strand
TGCACCCGGACGACGAGCGCTACCGACACCTGATCGGCAAGACCGTGCTCCTGCCCCTGGCGGAGCGGGAAATCCCCGTTATCGCCGATGACTACGTGGACCCGGAATTCGGTACCGGTTGCGTCAAGATCACCCCGGCCCNNCCACGACTTCAACGACTACGAAATGGGCCAGCGCCACGGCCTGCCGCTTATCAATATCCTCGACCAGAACGCCGCCCTCAACGGCAACGCCCCGGCGGCCTACCGGGGCCTCGACCGTTTCGAAGCCCGCCAGCGGGTGGTCGACGACCTGGAGGCCCGGGGCCTGCTCGAAAAAATCGAGGAGCATACCCTCAAGGTGCCTCGAGGCGACCGCTCCGGGGTGGTGATCGAACCCTGGCTCACCGACCAGTGGTACGTGCGGACACAGCTCCTGGCCAAACAGGCCATCGCCGCGGTGGAGGACGGGCGCATCCAGTTCGTGCCCAAGCAGTACGAGAACATGTATTTCTCCTGGATGCGCGATATCCAGGACTGGTGCATCTCCCGGCAGCTGTGGTGGGGGCACCGTATTCCGGCCTGGTACGACGATACCGGCAATGTCTATGTGGGCCGCTCGGAGGAGGAAGTCCGCGCCAAATACGAACTGGGCGATATCCCCCTGCGCCAGGACGAGGATGTCCTGGACACCTGGTTCTCGTCCGGTTTATGGACCTTCGGGACCCTCGGCTGGCCGGAGCAGACCGAGGAACTGAAAACTTTCCATCCCACGGACGTGCTGGTCACCGGCTTCGACATCAT
>DGNJ01000058.1:5495-8020 GCA_002388905.1 Cellvibrionales bacterium UBA4495 | reverse complement strand
CACGGCCTGGTGCGCGACAGCCACGGCCAGAAAATGTCGAAATCCAAGGGCAACGTCCTGGACCCCATCGACCTGATCGACGGGATCGACCTGGAAACACTGGTGGAAAAACGCACCAATGGCCTGATGCAGCCCCGGCTCAGGAAGAAGATCGAGAAGCAGACCCGCAAGGATTTCCCCGAGGGCCTGGCCGCCTATGGCACCGACGCCCTGCGCTACACCTATTATTCGCTGGCCTCCACCGGCCGGGATATCAACTTCGATGTGGGTCGTATCGAAGGTTTCCGCAACTTCTGCAACAAGCTCTGGAACGCCGCCCGCTATGTACTGATGAACTGCGAGGGAGAAGATTGCGGCCAGGCTGGTGACGACGATTACCAACTGAGCCGGGCCGATCGCTGGATTATCGGGCGTTTGCAGCAGACCGAGGACGCGGTGGCCAGGGCCGTTGCCCAGTATCGTTTCGACCTGGCCTCCCAGGCCATCTACGAATTTGTCTGGAACCAGTACTGCGACTGGTACCTGGAATTGTCCAAGCCCGTCCTCTGGGACGAAACCGCGTCGCCGGCCCTGAAAAAAGGGACCCGGCGCACCCTGATCCGGGTGCTGGAAACCATCCTGCGCATGGCACACCCCCTGATGCCCTTTATCACCGAGGAAATCTGGCAACGTGTCAAGGAGCTGGCCGGTCGCGAGGGCGAAACCATCATGCTCCAACCCTACCCGGAGGCGGACCCGGCGCGCATCGACCGGGAAGCCATCGATGCCATCGAGTGGGTCAAGAGCGTCATCGTCGCCATCCGCAATATTCGCGGCGAAATGAATATACCTCCCGGCAGGCAGCTCTCCGCGCTGTTCAAGAACGGCACTGAAGACGACCGCCGCAAGCTGGAAGACAATCGCCACTTTTTAATGCGCCTGGCCAACCTGGAAGCCACCCAATGGCTGGATGCCGGCGACAGCGCCCCACCCTCGGCCACGGCCATTGCCGGCGACATGGAGATCCTGGTGCCCATGGCCGGACTCATCGACAAGGACGCCGAGCTGGCGCGGCTATCCAGGGAAATCGACAAGATCCGCAAGGAAGCGGCAAGGCTTCAGGACAAGCTTGGCAACCCCAATTTCGTCGAAAAGGCGCCGGAAGCGGTGGTGCAAAAAGAGCGGGACAAGCTGTCGGAAGTGCAATCGGCGCTGGGGCGCCTGGAAACGCAGAAAGGGGAAATCGCGGCGCTGTAAGGTGTATCCGGGCCGCGAACTGTAACTGTCCGGCCTTAAGTGGCCGGACAGCTTTTGGCGCCTAAAACGGCGGATTTACTTGCCGGGGCTGTTCGCCCGGAACTACTCGCCCAGAGCGTCCTTCTTGCTGACCTTGGGGCGGCTCTCCCGGGTGCCGCGCATCCGCGGCGGATTGGGGTCCGTCTCGTCGTAGTGACTGAGAATCACGTGATCCTCGGCCACTTCCACCAGGATGCCCACGAACGGCATATCGTCGAATGCCTCCGGCACCTGATAGCTGACGATATCGCCAACCTTGAATGTGGTCTCATCAAAATTAAATTCGAACGGGCAATCGGGGTTCTCTTCCGTCACCATGTCTTTCATATCAACACCTCCTGGGATCAGGGCGGCCCGTCGCCGGGCACTGCCAGTGCCGGAACTTTAAGCCAATACTCCCCCTCTTTACAACCGCGGCGCCAGGTGCCGAACGCCTGCCCACGGGCGTGACCTACCCGGCTTCCGCGAGCCATCTGTCCACGAGCCCGGGAACCCCTTCGGCGGCATTATCCCGCAACCACTGAAAATCCGTGGGCGGTCTTTCCACTTCCCGGGTCACCAGCACTTTCTCACCGGCATTATCCGCATAGTCCACCAGGGACGCGGCGGGATAGACCGACAGGGAGGTGCCCACAACCAGCACCTTGTCGGCCGCCGACACCGCCTCGATGGCCCTGTCGAACGCCATGACCGGCTCACCGAACCAGACCACATGGGGCCGCAACTGGCCACCCTTCTCGCAGGTATCCCCCAGCCGTATGGGTTCGCCGCCAATCTCGTAAACCAGGGACTCGTCGACGCAACTGCGCGCCTTCGCCAATTCCCCGTGCAGGTGCAACACCCTGCCGGAACCCGCCCGCTCGTGGAGGGCATCGACATTCTGGGTAACGATGGTCACCTCGTAGGCATCCTCGAGCCGGGCAAGGGCCCGGTGAGCAGGGTTCGGTGAGGCTTCGTGGGCATGGCGCCGGCGTTCGTTGTAAAACTCGAGAACCACCTCAGGCTGCCGCCGCCAGGCTTCCGGCGAAGCCAGGTCCGTAAAGGCGTACTGGCGCCAGAGCCCCCCGTCGTCGCGAAACGTTTTCAAGCCACTCTCGGCGCTGATACCGGCACCGGAAATCACTGCGATTTTTTCCTCCATTTCCTTGAACTCCTCCATGGAAGCCACCTCCCGCCTATATGATGCATTGTAAACGATGGGATCGGCGCCGGGGCCGCTACCGGTGTAGGAGCGATCCCCGATCGCGAGG
>DGNJ01000058.1:0-5396 GCA_002388905.1 Cellvibrionales bacterium UBA4495 | reverse complement strand
GCGGTCGGGGACCGCTCCCACAAGGGAGGGTTTGCCCCGGCGGCAGCTACCGGTGTGGGAGCGATCCCCGATCGCGAGGGATGAGATACCCCTCGGCCTCCAATCGAGCGGGCCCACGCCCGCAGATCAATGCCGGGTCAGATCAGGCGTAGGTGTATAAAGCAAACAAAAGACAAAAAATCAGGTATTGTCGAGTATCATCTGTACCGTCTGGCGAGCAGAGGGAGAGACTTTGCCGGAAACCAGGGCATTTTGTAAAAATTCCTTTACACGGGGATGCTTCTTGGCATTGGCACTCAGGGACCAGATGGCGGATTTCTGGACCATCTCCAGCGCCACGGCGGTATCCTTTATATCCTGGAAGCGCCAGAACTTGGAATCCAGGTCGATTTCGTCTTCCGAATAATCAAGTACCCCAAGTATCGCAGCCAGGTGCGAGGTATCCCCGGTGGCGAAAAAACGTCCCCAGAGCCTGTCTATGTCGTTGGGATCCCGGGGTTTCAGGGCAGAATAATTTTCATTTGCGTAGGCCAGTTTTTCGAGAAAAAGCCTCTGGGAGGCGGACAAGTCACCGGATTTAAGACGTTCGTCAACACCGGGAATGGAGCCGTCCGATGCCGCGGCCAGAAAATCAATCTGGGAGTCCAGCCGCCAGACCTGGCTCATGGCCCTGGGATCGTTTACCAGTACTTCCACCGCATCCGGCAAATGCCCGGGATCGGGATTCCGGTAATAGTTTTGTATCCAGCCACTGAGTTCAGCGGTAGAGCCGAAATAATTACCGCCGCCTTCCAGCGCCGCAGCCGGGGTGAGCCAAAGGAGGCACAGGAATAAAATCGAGAGATTCGATGTAATAAATCGAGGCACCGGAAAAAAACTCCCCTGTTAATACCACTCATGGTGATCATCGCCCACAAAGACCGGACAGGGCAATATCTTTATTCTCAAGGACAAACCGGGCAAGAACTGGATTCTTGCCCGGTTTTTTAGGCTGCTCACATACCCCGTCAGGGGTAGTCTCCGGTGTTATGCCCGTTTCCTGAGCTGCCGACCCAGTAGTGCAAGCCCTGACAACAGCAGGAATGCCGATGCCGGAGCCGGGACTCCTGTGGGCGGATCATCCGGGTCCGGAGGCGCGGCACCTGCCGGGAGATCAATGGCGATAAGCACACAGGCAAGGCAGTCACTTGACTGACCAGTGGTTAATTGCAGATCATTGAGCCCGGGTGACAGCAGACTGGTCACGTCGAAATCGCGAATATCCCACAAACCGCCGCTGCTCGCTGTACCGTCGATGGGCAGCGTATCCCCCTGGAAGACGGCGCCGGCGGGCTCGATGGTGGTGGAATTGACCACCAGGGCATCGTCGCTGAAGCTTTGCCCATCCGCCACATGAAGCTCCATATCGGCATCGCCGGATGCGTAGTTGATATCTTCCAGCAGGATATTCCAGCCGTTGGCATCAAACGGGTTGCTGATGTTCGAATCGTTGCCATCGAACATCACCACGTCTCGGTTATTGGTGTCGTCACCATCGTCGAAGAAAACAACCAGTGAGAACCCATTGGTGTCGGCAGTGGAACTGCTAGTGAGATAATCCGTGACGGTGTATGTACCGTCGCCACTCACCAGGGAGGTTACGTCCGCCCGGTAGGCGACACTGTTGGCGAAACCCCAGCAGTTGTCACTGGATATCCCCAGAAAATCGCCGGAGATATCCGTGCCGGCAAAGTTGATATCGCTATTGACCGTTTCCGGACTATTCGAGTCATTCGACGGGCCGTGCCAGTAAAGATAGGCCTGGGTAATGGTACCCGAAGTGCCCGTCAGTGAGATATCGGCAGTGCCGTCACCGGAATTGTTACGTCCAGAGACACCGCTAACCCCGGTGCTTGTCCAGTCGGTATCCCTTTGTGTTTCAAAAAACGTCAAATCCGTTGCATGGACCGCAAATACACACGACCCAAGGACCGACCCCAATGCCAAATTGCGCAAGAACTTTGTAAACATGGCTGTCATCCTCTAACTATTCCTGTTTTACTGATTCATTCAGGTAATGCATACAGTCCCTGAAAGCCTGAACACTTGAGCCTTAAAAAAGTTGCATAGCCCATGCCAAATAAAAAAATTTCTTTAATTTCATGCTATTACATTTTTAAAAATTGCCACGTCGAAAACTTCTGTAAAATATTTTGACGCCTGCTGATTGTTCGAAGAATCTAAACTAGCATTTGTCATTTCCTTGTTATATACAGGGAACGATGCCTATCCAGGGATAACTGACAGGAACCGGGCCATGTCTGATAAAAGCATGTCTGATAAAAAAACACGCCAAATTTATTATTGCCACTCTTCCCCTGACCCGAGCTTAACGCGACTGATCCCGGCTTTGCTTCTGGCCGGCATCATTGCCCTGTTGCCGATACAGGGCATGGCACTGATGGACGAGGATTACGCCAAAGCCAGGGAATATAAGGCTGAAGGCGAGACCAACAGCGCCATCATCACATTGAAAAACCTTTTGCAGAAACAACCCGACCACGCCGAGGGCCGTTACCTGCTTGGCAAGCTGCTTTTCGAAAAGGGGCAGTTTGAACAGGCCGCGAAAGAACTGAAAAGAGCCCTTGATCTGGGGGTTGATCCCGCCAGGATTATTCCCACCCTCGGCCGGAGCTACCTGAAAACTGGCAGTAACGATACTGTCCTGAACCTGGTGCAGCCTGATGAATTCGAATCCCCGGTTCTGAAAAGCGATGCCCTGGCACTGGTCGGTCATGCCCATCTTGGTTTGGGCAACAAGCAGGAGGCCCGCGACAGCTTTACCAGAGCGCTGGAATACGCTGAAAATTCCTTCGCCAATGTCGGTATGGCCAAGCTCGCCATTCTCGATCAGCAACTGGACCTGAGCCTTGATTATTCCGACAAGGCCCTCGCGTCGATACCTGAAGACGAAGAAGCAAAATTGACCCGCGCCCAGGCATTGTCCATCAAGGGCAACCTGCAAGAGGCCATTTCCGTTCTCGACGAACTACTCGACCAGTCGCCGGAAAACCTGCGCGCCCGGCTGGCCCGCGCGGAATTTCATTTCCGACTTGGCAATTACGGCCAGGCGATGACCGACGTCAATAAGATTCTCGACAAGCACGAGTTCCAGCCCAATGCCAATTTCCTTCTGTCGCGGCTTTATATGGAGCAAAACAACTATCAGGACGCACTCGATGCCGCCGAAAAGGTCCTTAAGGTATTGCCTGACCAGGACCTGGGCCACCTGGCCGCCGGCACGGCCAATTTCGCTTTACAGCAGTACGAAGCCGCCCATCACTACCTCAACCGATACCTGGCCGCAAACGGGAACAACCAGACCATCACCCTGATGTTAACCGCCACCTATTTCCACCTGAATGACTTCAGATCGGCCATCGATCTACTGGGATCCTATACAGAAAATTCCGGTACTGTTTCGGCAACCATTCTTGATCTTCTCGGGCAGGCCTACCTGAAAAATGGCGACTACGACCAGGCTTTGCCCTACTTTCGCCGGGCCCTGGAACTGGACCCCGACAATCTGGGCATGAAGGAAAGAAACGCCACAGTTGCGTTGGTCAATGATGATATTGAAACCGCCGTTCAATATTACAATGCCATTGAAAATGAAAAGCGCGCCCTTTCGAAGACCAACATCCAGTTAATGGCACTTACTTACATCAAGGCCTCCGACTTCGAAAGAGCGTTCAATGCCATCGAAAGGGGGCTGGCGCAATTCCCCGACAGTGCGGAGTTGCACTTCATCAAGGCTGTCGCCTTCAACTCCCTGGGCAATTTCCAGGCAGCTACAAAGAGCCTTGAAGAAACGCTGGCCATGGACGGCGACTTTATTCCCGCGCTGATGGCTCGCGCAAAATTCCATCGCAATGCACAACAGGATGATCAAGCCGAGGCGTTATACCGCAAAGTCCTAAGCCGTGATCCCGGGCATATGCGGGCATTGATCGAACTCGCGGAGCTGAATCTTGCCAGGGGCGATGCGGGGGAGTTTCTGACATTGCTGGAAAAGGCGAGATCGGTGAATCCGGCCGCCTTCGAACCGGTTCAGCGACTGGGTGAATATTATCTCGATAACAAAAACTATGATAAAGCCTCCTACCTGTTACTGCGTTTCCACCAGGCGCATCCGGACAACCCCGGGCCACTGGATTTGTTGATAAGGCTCCATCAGGCGCAGGGAAACACCGCCAAGGCAGAGAGCTTTATGAATCAGCTTCTGGTGCTTCGCCCGGAAAGGATCGATATCCGCCTGCAGTTGATTCACAAGGAGATACCCGAAAATCCACAGGTGGCGCTCAAAATGACCAACGAGGCACTGGTCTACGCGCCGGATTATATCCCGCTGCTGATCACAAAGTTCAACCTCTTACTCCAGACCGGCCGCCAGCAGGAAGCGGAAGATTTCATCGATTACACGGAAAAAGCACTGCCCGGACAATATATCGCACCGCAACTGAAGGGCGAGTTCTACCTGTCCCGGGGCATGCCGGAAAAGGCCCTGGCATTTTTCGAGACCGCTTACGGGAAGGAGAAAACGAGATTTCTTACCGAGCGGCTGGCAATGCTTTACCAGAAAACCGGGCATGCTGAAAAATCAGTGGCCGTGCTCTCCGACTACCTGGCTTCGTTCCCCGGAGACAGCCGGTTTAAACTGCATTTGGCCACAGCCCATCAGGCGCTTGGACATACCGATAAAGCGATCCAACTCTACGAAGAGTCGGCGACGGACTTTCCCGACAACCCGCTAATCGCCAACAATCTTGCCTTGCTCTACCTGGAAACCGATATCGATACCGCCAAAAAATACGCCAGGAAAGCGTATCTCAATAACCGGGACAGACCGGAAATTATGGATACGTATGGCTGGGTGCTGCTTCAGGCCGGCGAAACCGAATCAGCCCTGAACATCCTGGAGTTGGCCGTCCACCAGGCTCCCAATAATCCGGAAATTCGATATCACCTGGCCTACGCCTATTTCGAGAAAAACCAGTTGGCGAAGGCCAGAACCGCCCTCTTAAGCATATTAAATGACGGCAAAGGCAGCGATCACCATGACAAGGCAAAGCGCCTTTTGTCGACCGTCGAAGGCAAAATGTCGGGACAGCTATAAATAGCATGGTGGCTTGAAGCCCAAGTGTGGTTCACCCCTGCCTATGGAGTTATTGTCAGGGCGGTCCATCGCGGTCGGGGACCGCTCCCACAGGGAGGAGGGTTTCCCCGGCGGCAGCTACCGGTGTGGGAGCGATCCTAGATCGCGAGGAACACGCTTTGAGACCCGGTGGTTTATCGCGGTCGAGGACCGCTCCCACAGGGAAGGGTTTGCCCCGGTGGCAGCTACCGGTGTGGGAGCG